>JBDTWV010000017.1:0-13791 GCA_040006495.1 Dokdonella sp. | reverse complement strand
CGCAAACAGATCGAGCATCAGCGACAGGTGCAGCTTCACCCGCCAGGTCAGGCGGCAGGTTTCGATTAGCCATGCATCGGCAGCGCGACCGCGCGCGGCGATGCCGGCGTGCGCGGCGACGCGCTCCTGTGCTTCGATATGGCCCTGCTCGAGTTCGGCCGTGGGACTCAGCTCCAGCGCGAGGACGCCTTCGTTGCGCGCGCGCATCAATGCTAGTAGCCGGTGCGACGGAATCTTCGCGATCGCTTCGGCGTGGTCGAAGTAGTCGCGGAACTTCGCGCCTTCGTTCTCCTTGCCTTCGATTACCTTGGCGCGGATCTGGCCCTTGTTCCAGATCCAGTCGCGCAAGCCGCCGAGCAGCGCCGCATCTTCGGCAATCGATTCCATCAGGATCTGGCGTGCGCCGTCGAGCGCGGCCTTGACGTCGCTCACGCCTTTCGCCCCGTCAACGAACTCGGCCGCGCGTGCCTCGGGCGCAATCGTCGGGTCTTCGCGCAAAGCGAGTGCGAGCAGTTCGAGTCCGGCCTCGCGCGCGATCTGCGCTTTGGTGCGGCGCTTTTGCTTGTAGGGCAGGTACAGATCCTCAAGTCGCGCCTTGGTGTCGGCGGTGAGAATCTGTGCCTTCAACGCATCGTCGAGTTTGCCCTGTTCGGCGATACTTTCGAGAATCGCGCCGCGCCGATCCTCGAGTTCGCGCAGATAGCCGAGGCGTTCTTCCAGTAGGCGCAGCTGGATGTCATCGAGGCCGCCGGTCACTTCCTTGCGATAGCGCGCGATGAACGGCACGGTCGCGCCGCCGTCGAGCAGGTCCACGGCGGCCTTGACCTGTGCTGTCTGCGCACTGATATCCGCGGCGATGCGTTGTTCGATACTTTGCATGCGGTCGTTCGTATCCTTGCCTGATTCGAAAAAGCGAAGGGCCGCTGTTGCGGCCCTTGTGGAAAGTGATTCTAGGCAATCGCTAATGCGTCGTCATCCCGCGAGGATCGACGGCACAACCTGTGGCTATGCCTGCATGCCTGCATCACCTCAGTATTGAATGACCGTGCGGATCACCTTGCCTTCGTGCATCAGTGTGAACGCTTCGTTGATGCGCTCCAGCGGCATCACCGCGGAAACGAACTGATCGACCTCGAAGTCGCCAGCCAGGTAGCGGTCGACATAGCCCGGCAATTGCGAGCGGCCCTTGACGCCACCGAACGCGGAGCCGCGCCACACCCGCCCGGTGACCAGCTGGAACGGACGCGTCGAGATTTCCTGGCCGGCACCGGCGACGCCGATGATGATCGATTCGCCCCAGCCTTTGTGGCAGCACTCGAGCGCCGAGCGCATGACCTTTACGTTGCCGATGCATTCGAACGAATAGTCAACGCCGCCATCGGTGAGGTCGACGATGACTTGCTGGATCGGCGTGTCCGGATAATCTTTCGGATTGACGCAGTCGGTTGCGCCAAGTTGCTTCGCCATTACGAACTTTTCCGGATTCATATCGATCACGATGATGCGGCCAGCCTTGGCCATGACCGCGCCCTGGACCACCGCCATGCCGATGCCACCGAGGCCGAACACTGCGACCGTGGAACCCGGCGTGACTTTCGCGGTATTGAGTACGGCACCGATGCCGGTGGTGACGCCACAGCCAAGCAGGCACACCTTGTCGAGCGGCGCGGCTGGATTGATCTTTGCACGCGCGATTTCCGGCAACACCGTGTACTCGGAAAACGTGCTGGTGCCCATGTAGTGCAGGATCTGCTGGCCCTTGATCGAGAAGCGCGAGGTGCCGTCCGGCATCAGGCCCTTGCCCTGGGTCACGCGGATCGCCTGGCAAAGATTGGTCTTGCCGGAAAGGCAGAATTTGCAGATCCCGCATTCGGGCGTGTACAGCGGAATCACATGGTCGCCAGGCTTCACGCTGGTAACACCGACACCCACTTCCTGCACGATGCCGCCCCCCTCGTGGCCGAGAATGACGGGGAACAAACCCTCCGGATCGTCGCCGGACAATGTAAACGCATCCGTGTGGCAGACGCCGGTGGCGACGATGCGCACCAGTACTTCGCCCGCGCGCGGACCTTCCAGATCCACTTCCTCGATCGACAATGGTTTGCCGGCTTCCCAGGCAACGGCGGCGCGGGTTTTCATCGGGATGTCTCCTCTGGTTGGGCCGGCCGGTGGCTCGGCAGGAGCGCCGGCAGGCGCGATGCTTTCGCTTCACCCGCAATATTGCCAGAAGCATCGCGCCTGGCAGCACTTCCACCCGACCATTGGCGGCCGAAAGCGCGGTCAGCGTGCGATAGCAACGCCCCACGGCAACTGGCCGACTGGAATTTCCTTGAGCACCTTGAGCGTATGCGTGTCGATCACGCTGACGCTGTTGGAACGCCCGTTCGCGACGTAGAGTTTTGCACCGTCCGGGGTCAGCGCCTTGTTCCACGGTCGCTTGCCGACCGGGATGTCCTTGATGACCGCATTCGTCGTGGTGTCGATCACCGACACGCTGCCGGCACCGCCGTTCGCCGCGTAAATGCGTTTGCCATCCGCGCTGATTGTGATGCCGGCGGTTCGCACGCCAGTCGGGATGTTTGCGATCCTCTGGCGTACGGCGAAATCGATTTCATCGACGCTGTTCGCCGCCTCCTGCGCGACATACAGGTTCGAAGTGCCCGGCACGAACGCCGCGCCGCGCGGATGGCCGCTGGTTGGGATCACGCCGACTGACGCGCGCCTCGCAACATCAATCACGTCGAGGTTGTCCGAGCCTTCATTGCTGGTCAGCAGCCACTTTCCGTCTGCGCTGAACTCGCAGTGCTCCGGGTTGCGGCCTTGCACCGCGATGCTCGCCTCGATGCGGAACGTGGCCTTGTCGATTAGCAAGACCTTGTTCTGGCCTTCCGCACAGACCGCAAGCTGCTTGCCGGATGGCGCCACGCGCACCCCCTCTGCGTCTGGACCGATCGCGACGCTGTGCACGACGGTGTCGGTCGCCGCATCGATCGCGAACAATGTGTTGTGCTCTGCATCGACGACGTACAGCGTGTGACCGCGACGGTCGATGTCGATCGCCTGCAGGCGTTTGCCGAGTTGGCCGTGCGCGGTCAGTGTGCGCACGACCTTGTCACTCGCGGTATCGATAACCGAGATCGATCCGCTCTTCTGGTTCGGCACGTAGGCGAACGGCGCAGCCGCCGCATGGGCGCCATGTGCCGCTGCGAAAAAAGCCGGATAGACCAGCAGGGCGACGCCCACGGCAGTGATGGGTAAACGGCGCATCGTCGTGTTAACGGACTTCGTTCTTGGACGATTGAGCATGGTGTTCTCCGGTGATCGCGGCGCGAGCGATAAGACACGATGGACGCCCAACAACGCGATGCGAAAACCATTGCGCAATGGTATGCCACTGTGCGTGCCGGGTATCTTTCGTGGCGGCTGGTGTCGCGCAATGCGAGTCGTCACGTTTCCGATGCTGCGAAATCGACTTCATCGGGCGCCGAACGTCGAGCGCGGTCGCAGAGTCGTCCGACGACGACGTGAATGTTCAGCGCAGCGGGCCGTGAACGCCGTCGACCTCGACCAGCAGTTCGCGGCGGCAAATGTCGCCGGCCAACAGCAGCAGGCCATCGAGGGCGGGCGCGCGCGCCTGCAGCGCGGCGGCGACGCGATCGGCATCGGCGTGATCGCGCAGATAGGCTTTCAGGAACGTATGCGCGCCGAGATCGGCGTGGTCCATCCCCACTTGACCGGTCAGGCTGCCGAGGTTCGCCCAGGTTTCGTCGATTTGCGCCGCAAGGTCGCCGTCATGCAGTGATACGTGACCGACCACGGCGGCGGTCCCCGAGATCAGCAGCTGCGCGTTGGCCGTCAGCATGCCGCGTGCAAACGTTGGCGCGGTGGGTCCGTATTCGCGCGGGTAGCGCCAGGCGCTGACTTGACGCGGATTTTCGACCGATCGGCCCGGCTGGCGTGCCGCAAGGCCGTAGACCTGCAACACGCGCACGCCGTCCTGGCGACCGATCGCGGTTGCGGCCGGGTAAATGCGATCGTGGAAATCGCGCATTCCGCGCGCGCGACCGTCGCAGAACAGGCGATAGCGCTCGTCGTCGCCAACCCCGAGATTGATCGCGTCGAGGTAATTCCACAGCCGCAACAGGTGGGTCGTCGCGCTGTCCGCCACGAACGCAGTCAGACGTCGATATGCGTACTCGGCCGCCGCGGCGATCCCATCGTGCGCGGCTTCATCAACCTCGATTGAAAAAAACAGGTGCTCGTCCGAGCGACTCCAGCTCAGGTCGCCATCGCGCCCGCTCACTACCGGTGCGGGCGTGCGCCAGACCTCGAACAGCGGCGCCTGCAGGGGTTCCAAGCCGACCCGCAACGCGCGCGGATCATCCGGCAATTGGGCGCTCGCGCCGAAGCCGATTACGGCAAGGACATCGGGTTGCGCAAGCAGATGCGGCGCGGGTGTTCGCGCATAGCCGATCCGCAGCGAGGGCGGTCGTGGCGCGTGTTCGTCAAGGAAGCTCGACATCGGCAGGCGAGGTACAGGTTTCGCAGAGCGCCGCGCTGGGCGCTGGGCGGGGCGCGGATGATACACTGCTCGGGCATTTTCCCGCCTACACCGACCGCACTTCCGATCGCCTATGGACACCTCTACCAGCCTTCCCACCCAATCACCCGCCGAGCATGAGCTCGCCACCTTGCTCGTCGAGAGCCTCAATATCGATTGGGTGAAACCGGGCGACATCGACGTGGAGGCGGCCTTGTTCGGCAGCGATCTCGGGCTCGATTCGATCGATGCGCTCGAACTCGCGCTGGCCGTTTCCAAGCACTATGGCTTCAGCCTGCGCTCGGACAACCCCGACAACCAGCGCATCTTCAGCAGCCTGCGTGCGCTGTCGGCGCACATCGAGCAACATCGCGTCGCCTGAGATCGCGGGGACCTTCGACGCGCGCACAGCAGGATCGTCGTATTCCTGTGGGAGCGGCGTAGGACGCGATGCGTTTCCAGGCACCAAGCCAACAACATCGAGCCGTGCGGCGCTCCCACAAGACCGCGCATGCGCGCTCGTTGCAGCCCGGCGCTGCCACGTCGCGCTTGCGACATTCGTAAACACACGATCCATCCCCCTGTTTTCACACGGCATTCGCGTCCGGAGCGGCGGTCGGCCTGTGCTAAAATCGCGCGCTCGCCGTACCGCAAGAAAGCCCATACAGCCTGTGCCGTTGATGTCCACCGACCTTCCCTACACCCCGCCTGCCACGTCCGCCTCGCGCATGTTGGCCGGAGCCGTGCTTGGCGTGGCAGCGTTGTTCCTGGCGGCGTGGCTGACCGAAAATGTCCTGATCAACGTGGCCGCGGTGTGCGCGCTGATCGGTTTGCTGCTGCAGTCGGGGCTGCGCCGGCGCAAGCCGGGCGCATGGATCATCTGGCTGACCTGCGCAGCTGCGCTTGCCGCACTTGGGTATCGCGGCAACGGCCGTCTTGCCGTTGATGTGTTGCCGGTCGTGCTCAACGCCGCATTCTGCAGCGTGTTTGCAAGCAGCCTTGTGCGCGGGGCGACGCCGCTGATCGCGCGCCTCATCGAGGCGATCGAGGGGCGCGCCCGGCTCACGTTGCCGCGCGTTGCCGGGTATGCGCGTGCGCTGACCTGGACATGGGCCATCCTGCTCGGCGCACAGGCCGTGTTGCTCGCGTGGCTGGCCACGCTCGATCTCGGCACGTCTGTGCACGCCGGCCTTTCCGACTCGTCGTGGCTCTGGTACCTGCACTTTGGCGGTTTTGCGCTGGTGCCTGCGTTCCTGATTGTCGAATATGCGTTTCGGCGTTGGTGGCTGCGCCACATACCGCATGCACCATTACCGCAGTTTCTGGTTCAGCTCGCACGCAGTTGGCCTGCGCTGGTTCGCAACGTTGCCTTTGATACGGCGCGGAACGAACGATGAGCGCAATCGACACGATCACTCGAACACTGCGAATCGACGCGACTCATCCGAGCTTGCCGGGCCATTTTCCGGGGCAGCCGGTGGTACCCGGCGTAGTCCTGCTCGATCGCATCGCGGCCGCGCTTGAGGATGCGGGCAGGGGGTCCTTCAAGCGCATCGGCGTGGTCAAATTTCTCGCGCCATTGCTGCCGGGCGAAGACGCTCAACTCAGCGCCAGCGTCGATGGTGCGCGCGTGAACTTTCGTGTCGAGCGCAGTGGGGCGCCGATACTCAAGGGAGAGGGGGAGTTGCATGAGTGAGCATTGGACCAGTCGTCCGGAAGGCGGCGGCCGCTTCGCGATCTGGTTGATCCGCACGATTGGCCTGAACCTCGGTCGCCCGGTCGCGCGCGTGATCCTGTATCCGATCACGCTGTACTTCTATTTCCGCCGGCCGTTCGAGCGTCGCGTCTCGTACGAATTCCTGCAGCGTGCGTTTGGCAAGCCGGCCAGCGCGTGGCAGGTCATGCGGCATATCCACCGCTTTGCCGGGACGCTCCTTGATCGGGTGTTCCTGCTCAGCGACCGCTTCGCACGCTTTGACGTGCACATGCACGGCCTCGATGAACTCACCTCGCGGATCCGGCCGGAGCGTGGCGTGTTGCTGATCGGTTCCCACGTTGGCAGCTTCGAGGTATTGCGCGTGGCTGCCAGCGAACGTCCGGATGTCGATGTCCGCGTCGTGCTCGACACCCAGCACACGCCCGCACAGACCGCGCTGCTTCACGCGCTCAATCCCGAGATCGGGCGCAACGTGATCGATGCATCGCGACCGAGCACCGAAATCGTGCTCGCACTCGGCGAGGCGATCCGCTCCGGCGCACTGACCACCCTGCTCGCCGATCGGGCGCGTCCAAACGAGGCCACCGTCGTGGTCGATTTCATGGGCGCCCCGGCTGCGTTCCCGGTCGCGCCGTTCCTGATCGGCTCGGTGCTGAAGGCGCCGATGGTGCTGTGTTTTGGCATGTACAGCGGCGGCAACCGTTACGATCTGTACTTCGAGGTTTTCTCGGACGAGCTGACGCTTCCGCGTCGCGAGCGCACCGCCGAATTACGGGCGGCCGTGCAGCGCTATGCGCAACGCCTCGAACACTATGTCCGCAACGATCCCTACAACTGGTTCAACTGGCATGATTTCTGGAATCTCGATGATGCAACGGATGACCCGGCGCTGGTGCGCAAGCCTACTTTTGGGCAGCACGTTGGCGCTGATCCCGCCGTGTTTCGCGGCGCCGCCTGAAGCGACCGCCGCGTCGGTCGCGGGAATCGACGCGACGGCGCTGGTCACCCGTCTCAAGCGCGCCGTGCCTGCACGCACGGCCTACACCGAAGTCCGCTTTTCGGGATTGCTTGATCGTCCGCTGATCCTGCGCGGCGAACTCGAATACCTCGGCCCAGGACAATTGGGCAAGCGCGTCGACACGCCCTACCGCGAGCAGACCACGGTCGCCAATGGCGAAGCGAGCGTGCGACGGGGCGACCGCGCACCGCGCACGTTCTCGCTCAACCAGGCACCGGAACTGGAAGGCTTCCTGCGTGGATTCGCGGCCTTGCTCGGCGGCGATGCGGCGACGCTCGCAGGTGACTTCGAACTGGTCGTTCGCGGCGACACGGCCAACTGGCAGTTGACCTTGAAGCCGCGCGACAGTCGTCTCGCGCGCCGCATCAGCGCAATTGAAGTCGATGGCGCGGGGAACACGCCGCGTTGCTTCCAGACCCGCGAAGCAGACGGCGATGTCAGCATGCTGCTGGTCGATACGCTCGCCACCATCGCGCTGCCGACACGGCCTGCGCAAACCCAGATCGACGCGCTGTGCCGCGGCATCAAGGCGCGATGAGCGCCGCTGCGACGTACACCTCGAAATGGAGAGCGGAGGAGTGAAGCGAACGCGCGCGTCCACTTTTCTTCTGCTGGCCATCTGGCTGCTCACGCTCGTCGGTGTCGGCGCTTTCGCGATCCATCACCTGCGCATCAGCACCGACTTGCGCAGCTTCATGCCGCCGCCGCAGACGGCGGACCAGAAATTGCTGATGGACCAGATCGGTGACGGCCCGGGTTCGCGCCTGTTATTGATAGCGATCGACGGCGCATCCGAAGCGGGCCTCGCCGAGCTCAGCCGGGGGCTCACCGCGAAGCTGCATGACGATAGCCACTTCGAGCAAGTCATCAATGGCGCGTTCGATCCGGCTTCACTGGATCCGCAGTGGCTGCCGTATCGCTATCTGCTGTCGCCGACCCTCGATCACCACACCCTGGATGCGACCTGGCTACGCACGCAACTCGAACAGCGCGTCGAGGATCTGGGCTCGCCCGCCGCAACCTTGCTCAAGCCGCTGCTGCCGCGCGATCCAACACTTGAAATGCTGGCACTGGCGCAACTGTGGTCGCCGCCGAAGCCACCACAACTGCATGATGGCGTCTGGTTCTCGTCCACGGGCGCCGCACTGTTGCTCGCCGAAACGCGCGGCGCAGGCTTCGACCCGGCCACCCAAGGCGCCGCGATCGACGCACTCCAAAGCGCATTCCATGGGTTGCCCGATTCGAGCACTGCGAAGCTCACGATAAGCGGCCCGGGCTATTTCACCGTGTTGATCAACGCGAAGACGCGCGGCGAGGCCGATCGCATCGGTGCGGTCTCGACGATCGGCTTCGTGGTGTTGCTTCTGCTCGCGTACCGCAGCGTCGCCTCGCTGCTGCTCGCCGCACTGCCGGTTGCAAGTGGCGCACTCGCCGGCGTGGCCGCACTCGCGCTGATGTTTGGTTCGGCGCACGGAATCACCCTCGCATTCGGCTTTACCCTGCTCGGCGTCGCCCAGGAATATCCGATACGCCTGCTCAGTCATCGCCGCGCCGGCGAGGACGCGCTGACCAGTATCCGCGCGTTGTGGCCGCTGCTGGCCACCGCGATCGCGTCGGCGGCGATTGCGTATCTGGCGTTCTTCTTTTCCGGCGTCACCGGCCTGCAGCAACTGGCAGTGTTCACGATTGCCGGCCTCGTCGGCGCGGGTTTGACGACGCGCTATCTGTTGCCACGCGTGTTGCCGACGCATTTTCGCGATGCCGCGACGACGCCCGGTCTCGCGCGCGCGGCGAGATTCATCGACCATTTGCCGCGACCGCGTTGGCTGCCCTGGCTGCTGACCGCGCTCGCCTTGGTCGTGCTGTGGCAGGCGCCAGGACCGATGTGGCAGAACGACCTTGCCGCGCTGACGCCGGTGCCGCAAGACCTTTTGCTGCGCGATGCGAAGTTGCGCGGCGAACTCGGCGCGCCGGATGTGCGCTACCTATTGGTGCTGCACGGGGCCGACCCCGATGCGGTGTTGCGCCTGTCCGAAGCACTGCAGCCCGCGCTCGACACGCTGGTCGGCGAGGGCGTCCTCGATGCGGCCGAATTGCCAAGCCGTTACTTGCCGAGCCTCGCCACCCAGCGCGCACGTCAGGAAAAACTGCCCGATCGCGCGTCGCTCACCGTTGCGCTCGCCGATGCGGATCGTGACCTGCCGTTCCGTGATGGCCTGTTCACGCCGTTCCTCGACGACGTTGAAACCGCACGGAGCTTGCCGCTGCTGACGCCAGCCGAGTTCGAACGCTCGCCGCTCGGTGCGCGGCTCGCCTCGATGCTGGTCAAGCGCAGCGACGGTTGGCTGGGTCTTGCGACGTTGTCCGGCGTCCACGATGCCGCCGCGCTGGCCGCGTTCACGGAATCAACGCACGGGCAGGCGAGTTTGCTCGATCTCAAGGCGGCCTCCGAATCGCTGGTCGTCGCGTATCGCGAGCGCATCCTGAGCGCCCTCGTCATCGCCCTCGGCCTGCTTGCCCTGACCGTCGTGATCGCGCTGCGCAGCCTGCGCCGTGCCTGGCATGTGTTGGCACCAATGTCGTTGGCGACGCTGCTCGTGCTGGTAGTCGAACGCGCCAGCGGCATCTCGCTGTCGCTGTTCCACCTCGTCGCGCTGACTTTGGCTGCCGGTCTCGGCCTGCACTACGCGTTGTTCTTCGAGCGCCCGGTCAGCGATGCCGCCGAAGGTCGCCGTACCCTGCATGCAACGATCGTTTGCGTGCTCTCTGCACTGCTTGTGTTCGGCATGCAGGCCTGGTCGAGTTTGCCGGTGCTGCGCGCGATCGGTCTGACTGTCGCACTCGGCGTCGGTTTCCATTTCTGCTTGTCGATCCTGATGGCGCGCGAGCGACGCGACGTGGACTAGCGCCCTTCCCATCGTTCGCCCTGAGGCTTCGACAAGCACTGCGCAAGCCAGGCTGGGCGTATCGAAGGGTGAGTGTCCCTATTTTCCGTTCGGCCTGAGGTATCGAAGGGTGAACGACACGTGCAGCAGCTCATACGAATGCCGAATCTTTGCCTGCCAAAATCTGACTGGTCCACGCTGATCCCGCACCAAGGCGCGATGTGCCTGCTCGACAGCGTCGTCGACTGGACAGGAATACGCATCCACGCACGCAGCGATTCGCATCGTCGCGCCGACAATCCGCTGCGCAGCAACGGCACCCTGCGCGCACTTCACCTGTGCGAATACGGCGCGCAGGCGATGGCCGTACACGGCGGCCTGCTCGCGCGCGCGGCCGGCACTGCGGCGGCGCCAGGATTTCTCGTTTCGCTGCGCGCAGTCGATTTGCACGTCGCGCGCATCGACGATCTGGCCGGCCCGCTTGATGTCTGCGCCGAACGCTTGCTCGGCGGCGATGGCAGTTGGCAGTACCAGTTCAGTGTGCAACACGCCGGCACGCTGCTCGCGAGCGGACGCGCCGCAGTGATGGTTGCGATGCGTCCAACAGCGGGTTGAACGAGTAGATCGTGCGTTTGGCGTCGACGCCTGCGACCATGGACCGTGTTGTCGATGCACAGCTGTGTCGGCACTATGGGCCGACCGAAATTGTGGTGTCGTGATGCAGCAGATCCGCAACCTGATCCGCGCCGTGCCCGACTTTCCGTCCGCCGGCGTGATCTTCCGCGACATCACCCCGTTGCTCGCCGATGCTGGCGCGTTTGCGCGTTGCGTGGATCTGCTGGCCGAGCCGTGGCTCGGCATGGATGTACAGGCCGTGTGTGCAATCGAAGCGCGCGGTTTCATTCTTGGCGCAGCGCTCGCGCGCAGGCTCGACGCCGGTTTCGTACCCCTGCGCAAGCCCGGCAAGTTGCCGCCGCCGGTGATCGGCGTCGAATACGAACTCGAATATGGCCGCGATCGCCTGGAGGCCGGGGCGGATGCACTGCCGGCCGCTACTCGCGTGCTGATCGTCGACGATGTGCTCGCCACCGGCGGCACGCTGGAAGCGGCGCATACGCTGGTCGGACGCCTCGGTGCACGCGTGCTTGGCGCCAGCGTGCTGATCGAGTTGATCGCGCTGCGCGGTCGTGAGCGCTGGGCGAATGAAGCTCCGCTGCACGCGCTGCTGCGCTACTGAGTCGCGTGAAGCGGGCGACGCGGCCAGCTTTTGCTGCACTCACGGCTTCAACTTGTAGCCCGTCTTGAAAATCCACCACACCGCGACCAGGCAGACCGCGAGGAAACCGAACGTCGCCGCTGCACTGACGGCAACATTGACGTCAGAGACACCGAAGAACGCCCAGCGGAATCCGCTGATCAGGTAGACCACCGGATTGAACAATGCGATCTCCTGCCACAGTGGCGGCAGCATGTTGATCGAATAGAACGCGCCGCCGAGAAACGTCAGTGGCGTGACCACCATCAGCGGCACCACTTGCAGCTTCTGGAAATCATCGGCCCAGATGCCGATGATGAAACCGAACAGGCTGAAGGTGACCGCGGTCAGCACCAGGAAACAGGCCATCCATAATGGATGCGCGATCTGATACGGCACGAACAAGCGCGCGGTGATCAGGATCAGGATACCAAGCACTACCGACTTGGTCGCCGCTGCACCGACGTAGCCGATCAACACTTCGACATACGACACCGGCGCGGACAACAGTTCGTAGATCGTGCCGGACCATTTCGGAAGGTAGATGCCGAACGATGCATTCGAGATGCTTTCGTTGAGCAGGGACAGCATGATCAGGCCCGGAATAATGAAGGCGCCGTAGCTCACTCCGTCGATCGCACCCATGCGCGAACCGATCGCCGCACCGAACACGATGAAGTACAGCGAGGTCGACAGCACGGGCGAGGCGATACTCTGCATCAGCGTGCGGAATGTGCGCGCCATTTCGAACCGGAAGATCGCGCGGATCGCATGCACGTTCATGCGCGGCCCTCGCGTGGCTTCGAGTGCACCAGGCTGACGAAGATATCCTCCAGAGAACTCTCACTGGAGTGCAGGTCCTTGAAGTCGATGCCCAGTTCGCCGAGTCGCCGCAGCAGCGCTGCAATGCCGGTGTGCTCGCCTTGCGTGTCAAACGTGTAGACCAGGACACGGCCCTCGTCGCCCAGTTCCAGCGGCACGCCATCCAGCGCGGCGGGAATGCGCTCAAGCGGGACCTGCAATTGCAGGGTGAGCTGCTTCTTGCCAAGCTTGCGCATCAGGGCGCTTTTGTCCTCGACCAGGATGATCTCGCCCTTGTTGATCACGCCGATGCGGTCGGCCATCTCCTCGGCCTCTTCGATGTAGTGCGTGGTCAGGATGATGGTCACGCCGCTCTCGCGCAGCGTCCGCACCATCTGCCACATGTCGCGGCGCAATTCCACGTCAACACCGGCGGTCGGCTCGTCGAGGAACAGGATGCGCGGCTCGTGCGCCAGCGCCTTGGCGATCAGTACGCGGCGCTTCATGCCACCGGACAGTGTCATGATCTTGCTGTCCTTCTTGTCCCACAGCGACAGGTCGCGTAGTACCTTCTCGATGTGCGCGGGATCGCGCGCTTTGCCGAACAGGCCGCGGCTGAAATTTACCGTTGCCCACACGTTTTCGAAAGCATCGGTGGCTAGTTCCTGAGGTACCAAGCCGATCTTTGCACGCGCGGCGCGGAAGTCCGCCACGATGTCGTGCCCATCGGCGAGCACCTGGCCCTCGCTGCCATTGACGATGCCGCAGATGATGTTGATCAGCGTGGTCTTGCCGGCGCCGTTCGGACCGAGCAGGGCGAAAATCTCACCGCGCTCGATCTCAAGATTGATGTGCTTGAGCGCTTGGAACCCCGAAGCATAGGTCTTGCTCAGATTCCGAACCGAAATGATCGATGGCACGCGCTGTCCTGGTGAGCCGGGCGGAAACCGGATCGTAGCGGAATCATGGCGTCGCGCAGCGTCTCTTCGCGGCGCAACGGACCGGTGCCCGGCGACGATCGTGGTCGCGGCGCGCGGTTCGACCTAAAGCTGCCGATCCTCGGCGACGAAGTGCCCGTCACTGATCGTCAACGTCTCGCCGCGCTCGCTCTTCAAGCGAAATGCGAAGCGCCCTTCGATCACCTTGTCGTGTGCTGCCGTGATCTCGAACAGCGTGGCCGTGCTGTCCTTGTCGAGCGCGTACTCCGTAGCCTTCTCGCCTGGTGCGCGCGCAGCCTTGCTGAACGTCGCGTTGCAGGCCGCGGCCGCGAAATCCTTGCTGGTCAACTTGAATGACTGTCCCGGCGTGTACATCGTGCAGGTGATCGACAGGCGGTCGATTGGTGTCTTCGGCGGCGGATACGCTGCGGCGCCCGCAGTCGAGGCCATCAGCGAGAACGTGTTCGGCAGCGGCACCAGCAAGATCGTGTCGTCGTCACCCGCGAATGCGGCGCCGTCGATTTTCGCGCTGAGTGATTGTGGCGTGCCGGCATGCGCGCCGCCGCTGACACAAACAATGGCAAACAGGGTGAAGCAGGACCGGATCGCGCGCATGGAATTCTCCGTTGGTTGG
>JBDTWV010000016.1:0-13993 GCA_040006495.1 Dokdonella sp. | reverse complement strand
ACGCCGCCTACGCCGAGGAGGGCGCGGATTTCGACAAGCTTGCGGCCGAACAGCAACGTCTGGAAAGCCTGCTCGCGGTGACTGATGCACACGCACTGGAACGCCAGCTCGAAGTCGCCGCTGACGCGCTACGGCTGCCGCCTTGGGAGGCCAATGTCGGCAAGCTCTCGGGTGGTGAGAAGCGCCGCGTCGCCCTGTGCCGCCTGCTGCTGTCCAAACCCGACATGCTGCTGCTCGACGAGCCAACCAACCATCTCGATGCCGAATCGGTCGAATGGCTGGAGCATTTCCTGCACGACTATCCTGGCACCGTGGTCGCGGTCACACATGATCGCTACTTTCTGGATAATGCAGCGGAGTGGATCCTGGAACTCGACCGCGGCCGCGGCATTCCGTGGAAGGGCAATTACTCGTCGTGGCTGGAACAGAAGGACGAGCGCCTCAAGCAGGAGGAATCAGGCGAGAAATCGCGCCAGAAGGCGATTCAGCGCGAACTTGAATGGGCGCGCAGCAACGCCAAGGGCGGCCGCAGCAAGGGCAAGGCGCGCCTAGCCCGCATCGAGGAACTGCAGGCGGTCGATTACCAGAAGCGCAACGAGACCAATGAGATTTTCATTCCACCCGGCGAACGTCTCGGCAGCCAGGTGATGGAATTCAAGAACGTCTCCAAATCCTTCGGCGACCGTCTGCTGATCGACGACCTCAGCTTCGCCGCGCCGCCCGGCGCGATCATCGGCATCATCGGCCCGAACGGCGCCGGCAAGTCGACTCTGTTCAAGATGATCATCGGACTGGAGACGCCCGACCAAGGCACGATCAGCAAAGGCCAGACGGTCAACATCGCCTACGTCGACCAGAGCCGCGAGAAGCTCGAAGGCAACCACAACGTCTTTCAGGAAATCTCCGGCGGCGCCGACATCCTCAACATCAACGGCATCGAGATCCAGTCGCGCGCCTACCTCGGCCGCTTCAACTTCCGCGGTCCGGACCAGCAGAAACTGGTCGGCACGCTGTCCGGCGGCGAACGTGGCCGCCTGCATCTAGCCAAGACTCTGCTGCAAGGCGGCAACGTGCTGCTGCTCGACGAACCCTCCAACGACCTCGACATCGAAACCTTGCGCGCGCTCGAAGATGCGCTGCTCGAGTTTCCGGGCAACGTGTTCGTGATCTCGCATGACCGCTGGTTCCTCGACCGCATCGCGACGCATATTCTCGCATTCGAGGGTGACTCGCATGTCGAGTTCTTCCCCGGCAACTACAAGGAATACGAGGAGGACAAGAAACGTCGCCTTGGCGAAGAAGCCACACAGCCGCATCGGTTGCGCTACAAGAAATTGGTTTGAGGAAGGGCGGGCGTCATTGGTACCTCTCTTTTAAGGACAGGACTTGAGAAGCATCGCGCCTGCCTGCGCTCCCACAAAGGCCCGCTGTGGAGAAATGAAATGACCTTTTCCCGAAAGCTCGCTGACGCTTGGCAAAGTAGCAACTCGCTGGTCTGCGTAGGCCTCGATCCGGAACCGGCAAAGTTTCCGGTCGCGCTGCGTGGCGATCCGGATGCGATCTTCACGTTCTGTCGAGCGATCGTCGACGCGACCGCTGACATCGTCTGCGCATTCAAGCCGCAGATCGCGCACTTCGCCGCGCATGCTGGCGAGGACGCGCTGCAACGCCTGATCGCGCACATCCACTGCCGCCACCCCGGCGTTCCGGTGATCCTCGACGCCAAGCGCGGCGACATCGGCTCAACCGCGCAAAACTATGCGATCGAGGCGTTCGACCGCTACGACGCCGATGCGGTGACGGTGAATCCTTATCTCGGGCGCGACTCGCTGCAACCGTTCCTCGATCGCGAGGACAAGGGTGTCATCATCCTGTGCCGCACCTCCAACCCGGGCGCGCGCGATCTGCAGGATCTGGTCACCCGGGGCGCGGATGGCCGCGAACGCACCTTGTATCAGCATGTCGCCGAAACGGCTGCGCGCGAGTGGAACGCGAATGGCAATTGCGCACTCGTTGTCGGCGCGACCTACCCGCAGGAACTGGCCGACGTACGCAGCCGCGTCGGCGATCTACCGCTGCTGGTTCCCGGCGTCGGTGCGCAAGGCGGTGACGTGGCTGCAGTCGTGGGCAATGGCAAAACGACCAGCGGCACGGGACTCATGATCAGTTCGTCGCGTGCAATCTTGTACGCTGGCAGCGGCCCTGACTTCGCAGATACTGCGCGCGGCGCGGCGCTGGCGCTGCGCGACGAGATCAATCGCTACCGCTGAAACCCACAGTTGTTGTTGGCGTGTGCGTGGTCTAATCGTCGACGACTTCCACGCCTGGGAACAGTACATCGGTGTAGCCGAAGCGCGAGAAATCGGTGATCCGCATCGGGTAGAGCTTGCCGATCAAGTGGTCGCATTCGTGCTGCACCACGCGCGCGTGAAAGCCTTCCGCCGTGCGCTCGATGGCCTGACCGAAAGGATCGACGCCCATGTAGCGGATCAGCGAATAACGCTCGACGATTCCGCGCAAGCCCGGTACCGACAGGCATCCTTCCCAGCCTTCCTCGCGATCTTGCGAGAGCGGCGTGATGTCCGGATTGAGGAGGATCGTGCGCGGCACGGCCAATGCGTCCGGGTAACGTTCGCTGCTGTCGAAACCGAAGATCACCAGCTGCAGGTCGACGCCGATCTGCGGCGCGGCGAGTCCGACGCCGCCGGCCGCATGCATGGTCTCGAACATGTCGGCGATGAGCGCGTGCAATGATGGTGTATCGAAATGCTCGACTGGCGCCGCAACACGGAGCAATCGTGGATCACCCATCCTCAGAATTTCATGAATCATCGTCGGTCCATCCGTAGCATTTGCGTCGATTGTGCCGCCGCTTGTCGCAACCGGCGATGAAGCCGACCGATGGCGAAGAAGCAGTCAGGTCGAGCGCAATTTTTGCAATGTGAGCACCGGCAACAGGAGGCCGAAGTGCAGCCAGATGCCGGCCCAGACCAGCACCCGGACAAGAGGCTGGCGCGCTGCCGGATCGAACTTGCAGAAGTAGCGCCACATGCCGCGATGCTTGTGCCGCGCGACAAAGACCGGGCGATGCCGGCTGGAGCTGCCGCGTTCGTGGATGACATGGATCGCATGCGCGATCGCCACCTGCAAGCCGACATCGCGAACGCGATGGCAAAGATCCAGGTCCTCGGCGTGAAGGAAATAGCCTTCGTCGAACCCGCCGACGCGCTCGAATACCGCACGCGGCAGTGTCATGCAGGCGCCGGATACCGCTTCGACGGTTTCCGTGGCCGACGGCGTGTCCGAGTACACAGGCATCTCCACGCCGGCGAGCGCGGGCCAGCGCGATTCCAGGCGCGCCAGTCCCGAAACACTGGCCAGCGCGCGTCGCAGCGAAGGGGCGCGGCGGCGATTGCCGCGCGCGGGCGTTCCATCCGGCGCGCAGACCGTGACACCGAGCAGACCTATGTTTGCGTGCGCATCGAGGCAAGCGCGCGCGTCACGCACGAACGTCGTCGGCAATTCGCAGTCGGGATTCAGGAAGACCAGCACATCGCCATGCGCGATCGCCGCGCCCTGGTTGCAGGCCGGGCCGAACCCGATGTTGTCCACGTTGCGCACGGTGCGTAAGCGCGGATCGGCCGCATACGCAGACTCAATGGCCTCGGGAACACCATCGGCCGACGCATTGTCGATCACGATGACGTCCAGCGAAGCATCCGATGCCAGTACCCGACCCACACAATCGTGCAGCAGCGGGCCGCTATCGGCAGCCACGATGATGATGCTGGTCAAGCCTGGGTTCATGGTGGCGACCACGCGTGCCGGGCTCGACTCAGATCGCACCTAGCAACCGTTCACCCCGCTCGCGTGCATATCCCCACAATGCCGGCCACGCGTCGTAGCTGGCGGCGAGCTGTGCGGTTTCCTGGCGCAACAAGCGCGCGCAGCCTGCATCGTCGACCGCGTCGGGCCAGTCGCCGAGGCGCGGCGGCGCCTTCGCGATCAATGCGCGGCCGTTCACCTCGATGATCGACCGCACATCGGCTTGCCAGTAGATCGGAGCGCTTTGCGCGCCGTCATACTGTTGTTGCAGGCGCTCAATCATGTCCGCTCGGGCATAGGCCAGATATTCCTGAAGCTGCCGTATGCAACCGGTCTCGCTGGCGGCGCCGATGTCGCGCAGATGCGCCGCCAGGAGGCTGAGGCGTTGCGCCGGTTCCTCGGCATTGAATTCCGGTAGCTGGCGCTGCACGAAATCGCCGACGAAATAGTTGAAGCGCGGGGTATGCGCAGCAAGCGTGTGCGGCGACCGCTTGCGCGGACCCTCTTGCACATGGCCGATCGCGACCGGCAGTTCAAGCATGAGGGCGCCCGGATGACACAATTCGGTGACGCGCGAGAACAACGCATCCTCGCCGCGTCCGAACGGGTTCGTGCACGGCAACAACACACTGTTGTCGAGTGCGAATGGCGTAAATGTGGCCGCACCGGTCGCGCGCGCCTGCGAATAACCATAGCCGATACTGCCGACTTCGACATTGCGCAGATAGCTGTCACGATCGCGCACGAATTCGGCGCGTTCCGCCTCGGGCAACTGGTAGAGCCAGATTCCCGACTCGGTACGCGAGCTGCCGTAACTGCCGTGCTGGGTCGCGCGAATCGGCGAATCGCCACGCAGGTGATCGAGTCGGCTCACCGCCAGACCGCGTAACGACGATCGCTCGATCGCGTAGCGGTCAGTGCCAGCGAGCGCGCCAAGCGATTGCCCAGCGGCATCGAGATGCAATTCGAACGGATCGCCGTCGACCTCTTCGCCGGCACCGAGGGCGTTTTCGATATTGCGATAAAAGTGCGTGTAGGGCGCCGCGTTCGGATTCGGATCGAGACCGTTACGGGCGGACTCGGGGCGGCGCAACGGCAAGCGATGATCGTCATCGAGCAGCACGAGACGCGCGCCGGCCGACAACAGCAACGCCATGTTCCAGCCGCGGCCGCCGCCGAAGCGCTTGTCGCCACGCCCTTTGGCAAGCAGATGCGGCAGGATCGCTGCCGCTGCCGGCACCGCGCGCGCCAGTGTCCCGATCAGGCGCTCGCGCTCGGTATCGCCGATGTAGGTCAGTTTGCAGCCCGTCGCGCGCGCGAATTCGCGCAGCAGGTCGCGATGGCGATTGACCGCATCGGGCGAGATCGAATCATCAAGCACCACGTAGTGACGGTTGGCACGGAAGCGACGCTCGTAGTCGGCCAGCGAATCGAGCAAATGGCCGAGCTGTTCCGGCCGATCGCAGGCGCGGATGAAGACCGCACGCAGCGGTGCCTGAGCCTGCGCCGGAGCGGTGGCGACACGCCGGAGGAATTCGCGATCGGATACCAGCAGACCGCGCGAAATCAGTCCGTCGAGTACACGTGCAACGCCTTCGCGCTGGGACTGCAAACCAGGAATGGTCGCGAGGATGCGTGCGATGTGTTCGTCCAGGGTGCGGAATTCTCGGCTCTGGTCGAGAGCCTGCAGAACCTGGAAGGTCATCACGTGCGTGTCGCCACTGCGCTTGACCTGGAAGATGCATTCGTTGTTTGACAGCGAAGCGACGACGCCGTCCTCGGATGCGTACAACGGCGCATTCAGATCCACGCGCGGCTGGGCGGGCGGCGCATCGCCAAGCTTCCCGTAGTTGATCTCGTAGTTGAGGTCGGTACTCATTCGATATTGGTCGGCTCAGCGGTTGTGGCGCCACCAGCGCCAGCTGCGCCGTGGCGCAGGATCGTGTTTCGCGAGAGGGTTCGGAGTCGAGCCGCGCAGGCGCTCGACTTCGGCTTCGAGGTCGGCGATACGCGCACCGGCCCCCATGTTCTGGCGTATTTCGTGATTGTAATGCGCATAGACCGATTCTTCGCGATCGCCGAACAGCGACAGACCGGGCAACCGCTCCGGCAGGGAACGCTTGGCGCAGATCGCAATGAAGTACATCGGCGCCACGTCGAAGCCGGTCGTCAGCGACTCACCGCCGGCGCTGGCGGTGAAAACCTCGCTGCGTTCGTTACCTGGATCGAGCGCCCACACGGCGGACTGGAACATCAGTTTCTGCCCGTACAACCGCACCTCGCTGAAATGCGGTTTCAACAGGGTGAGCAATTCCTCTCGATACAGCTCGCGCACGTGATATTCGTTGCGAAAGGCGGCCAGGTCGCTATAGGTGCGTTTGTCAGGCGACGAAATCAGCAACAAGCCATCATCGGCGAGAACGCGCGCGAATCCCGCGATCAATTTTTCCTGCGCAGCAAGATGTTCCAAGGTCTCGAACGAGACGATGAGATCGAACGCGCGATCCGGGAACGGTAGTGTGGTCGCGTCCGCGCATACGTAGCGCAAGTGTGCTTTCGCCGCGTATCGCGCGCACGCGTGCGCCACCGATGTGGGGTCAATGTCGACGCCCGTCACCTCGGCTGCGACGTCCGCGAGAAGGGCCGAACCATAGCCTTCGCCGCAGGCCGCATCGAGCACGCGCTTGTTCGCGGCGAGGTTGCGCGCGAACGCATAGCGATGCCAGTGTTCGTACCAGATTTCACGCACGCACTCGGGCGTGAAGCGTTCACCAGTGAACGGCAGCGGTGTGTCGGCGTCGGTCAAGGCGTAGCGCCCGATGGTGGATCGCTCCAACGATGCGCCAGCCGCACCAACCCAAGTTCGCGCGAGGCGCCGCGCACGGTCAGACCCCGTTCGGCCGTGTCGAATACGCGCACGCCCTCGCTGTCGAGTGGGTGCACGCGTACGCTGTAGTTGCCCGGCAGCAAGGCGAGATCGACGAACTGGAGTTCGCAAACATACTCGCCCTTGGCGATACGTTGCGGTACGCACCCGTCCATCTCGGTGCTGACGCCATAGACCGCCGTGCCGTCCGCACGGACGATGCCAATCGCGAGGCATGGCACGCGGCCATCGCGCGAATGCACATGCGCGCGCACGCTGAGCGCGGCGCCCATGTCGAGCAGCAAGGGTCGATCTGTATCGAGCTCATTGAGCGAGACGCCGCTGATGCTGAATTCGAGGTTGCCTTGCGCGGCCTGCGCCGCATCCCGCCTGGGGGCGGATTTTTGCTCGTGGTAGGCCAGGTAGGCCTGGGTCACGTCAAACACATCGCCTGCCATCGCGACCGCCCCATCTCGCAGCCAGCACGCTTGGCGGCACAGTTTCTGGATGTGGTACATGCTGTGGGAAACGAGGATCAGGGTACCGCCTTCATCAAGGTAGTCTTGCATCCACTTTACGCATTTCTTCTGGAACGACTCGTCCCCAACCGCCAGTACTTCATCAGTGACCAGCAAATCCGGCTTCAATGAGGCGATGACCGCGAAGCCGAGCCGCACAACCATGCCAGATGAGTAGTGCTTGACCGGCTCGTCGATGTAGCGACCGATGTCGGCGAACGCGATGATTTCAGGCAAGCGCCTTTGCAACTCCGCGCCCTCGATTCCATACAGCGCGGCTGACATCGCTATATTGTCTCGACCACTGTATTCCGGATGGAACCCGGCGCCGAGTTCGAGCAGCGCGCCGATCTCGCCGGTCACCGCGACGCTGCCGGTGGTCGGCGTCAGCACGCCCGTGATCAGTTTCAGCAAGGTCGACTTGCCTGCGCCGTTCTCTCCGATCAGGCCCAGTGATTCGCCGCGGCGAATTTCCAGATTGACATCGCGCAGCACGCTGATGCGGTCGGGATCGGCACCTCTGAGCAGCAGCCGGCCAAGCGCCCGCAGGCGATCTGCATTGCGGTGCACCTTCGGGTAGGACTTGCCGAGATTAGTCGCGACGATCAGCGGCGCGCTCACAGGAAATCCTCGAAGTGCGGATCGAGCCGATGGAACAACCAGCGCCCGACCAACAACGTGATCACCGCCGTCACCACCGCCACACCCATATGACGAAAACTGAAGGTGCCGTAGTCGAGCATCAGCGCGCGGAACGATTCGGCGTAGAACGTGAACGGATTGAAATCCAGCAGGCTGCGAAAACGTTCCGGGAGTTGCGTGCGGTCGTAGTAGACCGGCGCGCCGAACATCAACAGCGGCAAGAGCTGGCCGAGTGCCTGAACCAAGTCGCGTACGAACACCTGAATCGCGGCGCAGATCAGCGCGAAACCGAGCGCCAGCACCAGCAGTGGCGCATATAGCAAGAGCGCAACAGGCAGAAGTTGCCAATGAATACCCTTCCCGAACAGCGACATGGCCAGCATGATCGCGATGAATCCAGCGATATGGATCGCAAAGCTGGTGCCGACACTGGCAAGCACGAGAATCTCGCGCGGCAGCGCGATTTTCCCGATCAGCGCCGCATTGTCCTGGATCACCGTGGTTGAGCGCAAAACCGCTTCGGCGAATGCGACCCACGGCCACAACGCGGTAGCCAGAAAAGGTACGTAGTCCGGTGCGCCGACACCGGGGACGCGTGCTTTGAACACATAAACGAACACGAAGCTGGTGATCGCGAGCTGGAGCAGCGGCTGGAACAGCGCCCACAAGCCGCCTGAGAAACTCCCTGCAAATCGGCTACTCAGGTCGCGACGCGCAAAACGCAGAGTCAATGCGGCGGTAGACATGGTTGCGCTCGCGGTTTCGCATGGAATATCGATGTAATGGTTGCCAGCGTCCTGTGCGCATCCGTGAAACGCGGGTTGCCCTCGAGAACTATCCGGTCATGCACGCGTTCGGTGGCAGCGTCGGGTTGGCGCGTATTGGAACGACGTATGTTCCTGACAGCCAAGCGTCACCCGGCGATGGATGCACGGTTCCATCGATTGGCCACCCACTACTTTCCAGCAACCGGCGCATGCTCGTTTTCGGGAATGGCCTGCAGATTACCGTAGCGAGTGCGCAGCGATGCGACAAGATCCGGGTCCGCAGTCATCAGCCGGTTGCGCAGCTGATCGACATGATCCTTGACTGCATTTTCAACGAATTCATTGCCTAACCGCGCAATGATATCGGCCTTCGCGGCGGCGAAGCTGCGCTGTTCATCCGGCACGCGCTCGACCAACTTCATTACGTGGAAGCCGCCAGGTGTCGAGATAACAGGCGAAATATCGCCCACCTTGTCGAGGGCCTTGGCTGCCTTGGTGAGTTCCTGGGGATACTTGCCCTTTTCTCCAAGCTGCTCCAGCACGCCATTCGTAACAGCCTTGTCTGGGTCGTCTGAATACTTCTCAACCAACTTATCGAACTGGTCCGGATTCGCTTTGGCGTCCGTTTCGACTGCATCTGCAATTGTCATCGCTTCGGTCTTGCCGCGCACCTGAGCCGAGATCAGGACATCCTTGACGGTGAGTTTCCCGCGCGTGACGTAGTTTTCCTTATGCGCCGAGTATTCTTCCGCAGCAAGCTCGCTCAGATCGGGGACCTTCACGTTGGCCCTGAAGCTCTGTAGCCATGTCTTGGCGACATCCTCATCCGTTTCCGGCGCGGCGTTGTCGTCTCCTTTCAGACTATGTGCCATTCCAGAAGTACGCGCCTCCGCCGCAAGTTGCTTCTGCAATAGGAGGTTCGAAATGACACCGTTGATGCGCACGGGACTGTTGAAGAAACCTGCGCGCTTGTCGACTGGAATGCGGTTTGCGAAGGCATCCATGTCTGCGAGCGTTAGCGATTCGCCTCCCTGACTCGCTAATACAGCGCTGGGTGGGCTGAGCACCTTTTCCTGCGCTGAAACACAAACTGCAGCGACTGCCAAGGTAAACGCGGAGAGAAGGGTCAGCTTGCGCTGAATCGGATGCATGAAAGGTGTTCTCCAAAAAATTCCGGAATATGCGTGATGTCGATAATCCCGGGAGTCAGACTCGGGAACGCGGTCGGAGTTGCAACCCGTCCCGCACCGATAGGGGCTCTCGCGACTCAGGCAACCTCATCAGCGCGAAATGGGCCAATCGCCACCACTTCCGATTCGCATGGGGACGGATGAAGTAGCGGGATAGCTGGGTAGCAGCGGATGCACGCGATTCCAGAATCACGAATCGCACGAGCCGCCGATGTGCGATCGGCCACTGCGGTGAGCCCCAACACAGCGTTCAGAGGGCCGCCAACGAGAAGCTGGCGGCCCTACACCTCGGCATCAATTGGTTTGTAGCGCAGTAGGCAGTGGACAGATGCTTGCGCCTCCGCCGCATACGCTCGTCGAATTGGGATCCGTATATTTCATATTGACCCAATAATCCGTATTCGGCTGCAGGATGCACTTGGTCGGATTGTTTGTTGCAAACGTCCAACTCACCAAATTGCCGCCTGATGACCCTGCGGTTGCCTGGCAGCCGGAGGGTGTTGCAGTGAAGTCACCACATGTGGTGCTGATCGCCATGTCCATAGAGGGCGCGGCCAGAAACGGGAAGAGGAAGAAACCATACGGCACGGTGGACGCACCCGTCTTGAAGTGTGCCGCGAGATAGCTGTTCTGCCTGAAACTGATTAACGTTGGTTGCGATCCATTGCGGGCCGGCCACGCCAGTTCCGCATCGGTGGGGTTGAAGTGGCCCCAGAGAGCACCCCATTCCTGCGCATTCACCCCCTGTCGAACATTCGCCGGGTACGCACCGTAATAGACGTCGGTGTACGTGACGCGAGTCAGCCCGGCAGGGCCGGAACAAGAACCTGTCCCACCTCCGCCCGCTTGTGGTGACAGTACGAGCGTCGGACTGACCAAGTTCGCTGCGTTTCCGGCATTGGAGCAGGTCAAGGTCAGCGCGTAGGATCCAGGTGCGGAAATGCTGATCGGCGCCGATGCCGCGCCATTGAATGGGCCGCTGAATGTGCCCCACCCCGTCACATTGGCGGGCGCGCCACTGGTTACAGTTCCCACACAAGCCGTTGCATTACTTACGTTCCAATTGATCGTGTAAGTGAACGGTGCGGCGGAATTGGTGGCTGTGGCAGCCAATGTCAGATTGTTGGTCGACGTGGGAGCCGGCGGCTGAGATGCGGCCCCGCAACCAGCGGGAACAAACGTCACTCCGGTTGCCTTGAGATCGGTACTGCCTGCGACCAGGGTCACGCCATCAATATCCGTGGTGGCTACACAGGGAGTGCCGGCTGACGTTGTGATTTGTATGTGGGTCTGCGCGCTCGCGGGAGTATTCGCCGCAAGAAACACGAGGCCGGCTAGAAACGGGAGTACGTTCGAGTAGAAAGAGAAACGGCTTGGAGCAGTCATGGCATTTCCGGCGGGCAGAGAACGCTTCATTGTAACGGCCAACCTCCTGAAATTGCTAGGCTGGGCATCACAGATCTGCACCAGGAGTCGGATCGCGAGGCGCGACGATCAACCACGGTCGAATGACGGCAACTTCTACGGCACTGGATGCCGCTTCGTGCCGTCGTCGCGCGAACCCGCGTGGTGATAGGCTATTTTCGACCAAAGCGGGGCGATCGCTCTCGGCATTCTACGCCCGCTGGCGATTGCGGAGATAGGCACAAGTTGGCGAACAAGCTCTCGTATTTGGGGAGCGAATTCGATTCCGCAACGAAAAAAGGGGGCCGAAGCCCCCCTTTTATTTTCTACAATTTGCTCTGCAGCTTAGGAACAAGCCGCCACAACAGGTGTGCCACCCGCTGCTGTCGGTGGAACGTTGGCGCACGAACGGCTGGCGCGATGACGGAACACGCTACCGTAGTTCGACTGCAGACCAGGCTGCGCGTTAGCATTGATCACGTTGTTGGCGTAGAAGCCGACTGCCGGAAGACCGTTCAAGGTCACAGCATTGCCAACCGGTGAAATGCCGCCCGGAAGAGCATGCTTGTTCGGGCCGACCAGATCCAAGCTTGCCCAACCCGCAACACCCCAAGGCTTAAGCTCCTTGTGCAGGTTGGATCCCAGTACCGTGGACTTGACACTCGCCGTGGGCGTGAAGCTGATCACGTTGACTTCGTATGGCAGAGTCGGGTTGCTCGCGAGACAGGTCGGACCGATCGGCGACGGGCAATTGGAGGTGAACGGCGGAACGAAGCCCTCTTCGCGGTCATACACGATTGGAGCGATCGTCACGTTCGACTTGCCGGCCAAGAATGCGGTCTCGAACGGGGGCGTTGTGTATGCTCCGAAGATACCCTTGTCGACATAGAAACGCTTGGTCGGGAACGTAACAACCCAATCGCTTGCCGCGCCGAAGCCCGGATCGATGTAGTACTCGTTATACAACGTGTCTGCCATCAAGACGGCGCTAACCGCGTCACGACCACCCTGAACACCAGGGTAATCAACGGTCAGCAGATTGCCACCATTCTCAAACACATAGGCACGCGCGACGCCAGCGGTTGCGACAGTGTCGTTCGCGCTCTGCAGCGACGGCAGAAGGCTGGACGGCGGCGTGTAGAGCTGAGTCGCCGTAAAGCCGTCAATGGCTTCAGCGTTATACGCAAAGAACGTGCCGAGGCCGACGTTGATCACGCCAGCGCCGCCGAACAGGCCACCTGTCGGCGCTACGATACCCGTCGGTGTATCAGACGGCGCACTACCGCAATCTTTCGGCACTTCCGTGTTCGGGCCGGCACCAGGCTGTACATGCGTGATATCCGTTGAGAGGGCGCTGCCTGGGATGACGTCACCCATCGCAATGACCTCGAAGTAACCTTCGCGGGTACGATCGATCGTCTGCGGACCGGTATCGGCCGGCTGGCCGACGCTAGCAAGCGTGCCATCGTATCCGAACGACAGGAACGGCTGCTGCGCGCCAGTGGGGATACCATCAAGGCAGCTGTTGTCATGGGTGATGAGCTGGCCGCCGTAGCTGCCGTCATCTGTTTTGCCGGCGGGAAGGGCCACGCTAAGGCTGGCGGTCCACACGTCGTGTGCCGAGAGGTACAGGTTGAAGTCGAGGACTTCGCGGCTGTTGTAGCCTTCAAGGAAGCGGACTTTGACTACCTTGCCAACATTCGAGGAGTTCACCACGGAGAACTGGGTGTTCTGGCTCTTGTTGACGGTGTAGTACGGATAGATCAGCGCCTGACCAAGACCGTCGGGATTCAGATCGACAGCGCTTGCCAGGCTCGCGAAGCCAGCGACGCCAGCAATGGCGGCGACGAGGGCAGTCGTCAAGTTGTTTCTTTTCATCGCAACACTCCTAAATTTGAACACAGGGCTTTTTTTACTTTACAGCCGACCTCGCTCCGATAGGAAACGAAGCCCTAGCGGGCAAGGACGAGGTCAGGCAACAGCACTGCCATGTTAAGACAAAGGAAACACTCGCGCAATCCCTACGTCAAAACCAATTTTCAGCAGTTAAATCAATCGCCTGGGAAGAAATACCACTCTCCATTGACTAGAATCCAGGTTTCGCTCTGGGTACTTGTCGCCTCGGTCGTCTTGTGCAGAGCCGGCATATTCATGGAGTAGGTGATATCGACCGCGACCTTGCAACGGTCCGCGTCGCATTTCTTGCCCATGAACTTTGCCGCTTTCCACTGCACCGGACGGCCATTCATCGCAGTCGCATAGGCGTCTTGTGTCTTGGTCGTGCGGTATCCCGGCGTGAGGTAATCGTAGGCCTTTTCTGCCTGGTGCGCGATCAGGTAGTTCCAGCGCTCGACGGAACGGCGGTCGACATTGTCGGGACTCGCCTTGTTGGCGCAGCCGGCCAGAGCGAGCAGCAGTGCGGCCAGCACAAGCGTGGTGGTCAGGTGAATCGGCTTAGTGGTCACGCGGCAACTCCTCTTGCGGCTTCACGGTTTCAGGGATCGGATAGGTTTGCACAGGTTGTGCCGGTGCAGGTGCCGTTTGCGGAATGGCTGTCCGCGCTTTTGCTTGCAACGGGGCCAGGGATTCGAATTGGCGGCTGTAGTCTTCGGTGGCCTGGCGCCCCTCCTCGACAGTACCGATCACGCGCGGCGTGATCAGCACGATCAGTTCGGTGCGATTCTTCTGCTGCTTGCTCGTACCGAACAAATGGCGCAGAACCGGCACCTTGCTGATGAACGGCAGACCCGTATTATTGTCGATACGATTGTCTTGGATGAG
>JBDTWV010000015.1:0-13998 GCA_040006495.1 Dokdonella sp. | reverse complement strand
TCAGGGCCGCCGATTCTTCAGCCGGACTATCCGCGCGGAACGAACGGTTCGGATCGATCGCGTTCGGGTTCCAACGGTGAACGCGCTCGTAGGCCCACGCACTGACGCACGGCACGATCATCAGATTGGATCGACCTGCGTAGTCTGCCGCATGCAGCTCGACAAACTGAAGTGCGCCATGCACGCCGCTGGTTTCGTAGCCATGCACGCCTCCCGTGACCAGTACGACGGGCAGGTCGTCGCGCCAGTCACGGCTCTTGATCGCAAACAGTGGAAATGCCTCGGGCGCGTAGTCGAGTTGGCCGTACTGCACCACGTCGAAGCGTGAGCGAAGGCCATCGATCATGCCGAGCACGTCGGTTGCATAGCTGCGTTTGCGGCTCTGCAGTGCCAGCCAGGCCGCAACCTCCATCGCGCGCCAAGGCACGCCGGGCGTGCCGACTGGATAAGGTGCTGCGGGAGTCATCATGTCACGTGCTCGTCGGTTGGATCATCAATAGGCAGGAGACTTTAGCACTCTCCGATTACATCCCACGCGCGCCTGGCAGAGGCGTCGTGACATCTGCAATCATCTGCTCGTTTGGATCGCTGAGGACGTGAGCGGACGGCTTCCAATCCGCGATGAGATATTGAATGTTTAACCCAGGAAGCGTCATTTAAATGTGTCCTCGTTCTCCCTACTTCCCTGCAGGCATCGCGGGCGAACGCTCGAAACTGCCGGCAAATCCCGGGAAGACGACCGGACTTTCGTAGCCATCGGCGGAAACCGACGACACGCCGAAGAACCAGTCGTCGATGACCACATCCTTCAGAATCGCTTCATCGACGTCGCCGACCGTGCGCGCATGCTGCCACTGCGCCGCGGTCGTGTCGCGCCAGTGCACCCGATAGCCGGAGGCGCCAGGCACCTTATTCCAGTGCAGGGTGGTGTCGGTGGCCAATGCACCTTCAATGGTTACCCCGCTGGGCGGGGCCGGCGCGCGACTGAGTGCGGCCATGCTGATGGCGTTGAGCGCGGTGACACGGGCCAGGTAGCGGAAGTCGATGCCATGGATCGTATCGCCGTAATCGATGCCGCCTTCGGTGCGCAGGTCCTGGTGCTGGCGGGTGTAGTTCTCGTGCGCCTCGGTGACGCGCACAGCCGGGTAGCCCGCCTGCAGAAATGGCACCTGATCGCCACCGCGGCCAAAACGGTCGGTACGGTAGATCATGCGCACGCGGAAATCGGGCAGGTAGGCACTGGCGAGGCGGTCGATATAGCGCGCGAGGTTGCGCGACGGCGAATCCACTTCCCCGCCGTGGTAGCGTCGATAGTCCGCCTGGGTGTCGGTTTCGTTGGTCTTGGTCCCCTCGGAGAATACGCGCACCGTGGTGTTGTCGGCCGCGCCATTCTGGCCTTGGCTATTGCCGACGATGTCGTTGTTGAGCACCGCCTCGACCTGCCAGCCTTGGGCGACTGCGTAGTCAGCCAGCACCTTGCCGCCATAAAGCCCCTGCTCTTCGCCGGACAGCGCAGCGAATACAAGAGTCGCGTCGGTTTCCTGAGTCGACAACAGGCGGGCGGCCTCGATCAGCGCTGCGACGCCTGAAGCATCATCGTTGGCACCAGGCGCGTCGCTGCGAGCGTTCATCACGTCGGTCACTCGCGAGTCGAGATGTCCGGTCATTACGACCACGCGACCTATTGCACCGGCTGCGCGGGCGCTCTTGCCGCGCTTGATTGCCACCACGTCCATCACCTGGGTTGGCGTGGGCAAGCGCTTGCCAGTGAATGTCTGCGCCGGGGTGAGCACTTCGATGCAACCGCCGCATTGTGCCGAGATCGCTTCGAAGCGCGCCTTGACCCAGCGACGCGCCGCCCCTATGCCGTGCGTGTCGGACTGCGTATCCGACATGGTATGGCGGGTGCCAAATCCGACCAACGCCCTAATTGTCGCACGTAGCTGCGCCTCGCTTGGAGCTCCCGCGAGCGCTTGCAGCGTGGCCTGCTCGCGCGGAACCACAGGGACTTCTGCCGCCGAGGAGACTTGCAGCACGCCTAGCAGCAGCGTCAGACCGAAGGCCATCTTGATACCGTGCATGCGTGCTGTCCTTACCAAGCGATGCGCCACGATACAACGCGGGCGAATCCAAAGCGCGCTCCATAACAGGTTACATGTGCGGTGCTTGGTCGGCGACTTCCTCCATATGCTTCAGGTTCTCCATTCCCTCTATCGTCTCGAGAAGGCTCTCGACCGCAGCGGACCTTCCAGTCAAACGCGCTCTGACAACAGGCATGCCGTTCTCCTCCAATTGATCACCCAATGCTATTGACGCCGCAATGTCGGACCACACGCATTCAGGTCGACTGCCTGCAGCCGCGACGAGCGCCTTGCAGTTGCCAACTATCGTCTGTGCGAACCGCGTATGCGCGACAACACGTAGCCCGCAGCTGTGGCTGCCGCAATCGCACCGATGGGACGCGCGCGCACCATCTCGCGCACGACGGCTGCGATATCGCTCATGCACTCCACGGCCGCGCCGCGAAAAACTTCAATCGCATCAGCCGCCGCCTCCTGCACCTGGTGGACGTCCGCGTTGAGCCTGTGCGTCACCTCTCCGAGCTCGTCGATCAGCGAGTCACTGGCGGCTGGGGAGTGGATGGATGTCGCGGTAGAATTTTCCTGCGCAGAAAAGATCGGCTCGTGGGTATTTGACGGTTCGATCATGTTGCGTTCCTCATGTCTAGGCCCTCCGACTCTACGCACGCGACCTTAAGACTCCATGACCAGTCGATATCGACATCGAGACTGCATCAATGTGCGGCGTCTCGCCACTGCAGCATGATCTTGCCAATATGCTCGCCGCTCTCCATCAGCGCGTGTGCCTGGGTGGCGTGCTCGCCTGGAAAAACGCGGTAGATGACCGGACGCACCTTGCGCGTTTCAAGTAACGGCCAGACGTTAGCGTGCAACGCGCGAGCGATTGCGCCTTTAAATGCGACCGGGCGGCCACGCAAGGTTGAGCCGGTCACAGTCAGGCGCCGCCGCATGATCTGCGCAGCATCGACCGTACAGTCGCGACCACCCAAGGTTGCAATGAGCACCAGACGGCCATCCTCGGCCAATACATCCAGTTCGCGCGCAACGTAATCGCCGGCGACCATATCCAGGATTACATCGACGCCGCGACCGTCGGTGGACTGCTGCACCACCTCGACGAAATCTTGCTCGCGATAGTTGATCGCGTGCGCTCCGAGTTCCTCGCAGGCGTTGCACTTGGCTGCATTGCCGGCGGTGGCGAACACGCGATGGCCCAGCGCACGTGCCAACTGGATTGCCGTCACCCCAATACCGCTGGAACCTCCCTGCACCAGCAGCGTTTCATGCGCTCCGCCCTCGCCTCGCCCGAACCGACCCCTCTCGAACACGTTGCTCCAGACCGTGAAGAAATTCTCGGGCAGCGCCGCCGCTTCGATCATGGACAGTCCTTGTGGAATCGGCAGGCATTGCGCAAGTGGCGCCACTGCGTACTGCGCATACCCTCCACCAGCAAGCAGCGCACACACCGCATCGCCACGCCGCAAGCCGAACGGATTCTCACCGGTCGTATCGCCATCGATCAGCGTGCCCGCAACCTCCAGTCCGGGCAAATCAGATGAACCTGCGGGAGGTGCGTAGTTACCCTGGCGCTGAAAAATGTCGGGCCGATTGACGCCAGACGCTGCAACCTCGATGAGTACCTCACCTGCAGCAGGCATCGGAACCGGACGCTCGACACAGCGCAGGACACTGGCGGCTCCTGGCTGGCTGATCTCGATGGCTTTCATGGTCGGCATCGGGGCGAAAGCGGGTCCGTACGCGTCCGGTTCAAGCGGAACCTTTCTTGTGACTGACACCCTTGGCGTGGGAAAGGCCTTCGCGCTCCGCCGCCGTCGGTTCGTCTGTCGCCTCTTCGGCAGATCCAAGGATCTCCTCGCCACCCTGTGTGTGTTCCTTCACGAAGTTTTTCTCGTCTTTCTGGAAGCGTCGCGCGGCGTCGTAGTCGCCTTCACCTTGTATCTTCGTGTCGCTCATCGCCGTTCTCCTGCTGATGCTTGCACGGCACGGATGCGCCGGACTGGCCCGGAATATCACGTCGGTCGTGACCATCGTATGAATTGCACACAGAGCCGCGCATTCACACTCGCTCCGATGAGTCACGCCTCAATCGATGCAATGGCTGAGTCATGGCGCTCACCTTCACTAAGTCGTTAGGATCAGCAGACCGCCGCCGCTGACCGCTACTTGCATGACGACGATCGAACCGCAAAACGCCCGCGAAATCTCACGCGGCTCTCTAGTCGTTGCCGCGCTGTCCACGGTGGTGGAGTGGTATGACTTCACGCTGTACCTGTATTTCGCCACCGTGCTGTCACGCGTATTCTTCGGCGGCGGCAACAACTCGCTGTTGGCGACGCTGGCCGGATTTGCGTTGTCCTACGGCATGCGGCCGATCGGTGCGATGGTGTTCGGGCACATCGCCGATCGCGTAGGGCGGCAGCGCGCGCTGATGCTTTCGATGATGTTGATGACAGTGGCGATGCTCGCGACGGCGCTGCTGCCGGACCATGCGGCGATCGGGTATGCATCCGGCACGCTACTGGTGCTGTTGCGATGTGTCATGGCGTTCTCGGTCGGCGGTGAGTACACCGGCGTGGTCGCCTACCTGCTGGAAGGTGCTCGCGCGGATCGGCGTGGGTTGATCACATCATTGGCATCGGCCGCCAGCGAGATCGGTGCACTGATCGCGGTGGCGATCTGCGCATTGACGGTCGGCACGATGAGCACGGCCCACCTCGATGCCTGGGGCTGGCGAATTCCTTTCTTTGTGGGCGCAGCCTTGGCGGCGAGCGTCTGGATTGCGCGGTCGACGATGCAGGAATCCCCGGAGTTCCTGCGCCAGGTGAAGCAACGCACGGTTCCGGAATTTCCGTTGCGCGATGTACTGCTCAATCATCGCGCGGCGATCGCGCGCACGTTCGCGATCTCCGCCCTCGGTTCGATCACCTACTATGTTGGCATCACTTACGTTCCGGCATTCCTGACCTCGACGGGCACTCTCACGGAGGGTCGATCGTTGTGGTTATCCATCTTTGCCGCAGTGTCGGTGATTTTGGTCACTCCACTGGCCGGCGCTCTGTCGGACCGGGTTGGACGCAAGCCGGTGCTGGTCTGGTTCGGCGTCGCCGGCATCTTGCTGCCACTGGCGATGTTCAGTCTGATGAGTGCCGGCGGAGAGGTCTCCATCGTCAGCGGCGCGATTGTGCTGGCTTGCCTCGCAGGCGGCGTGAGTGCGGTCGGCGCCGCAGCGACTGCCGAGCAGTTTCCCGGCGAAGGGCGAGTGACCGGTCTTGCGTTGGGCGTGACCGTCGCCACCGCCATCTTCGGTGGCCTTACACCTTTGCTTGCCGAACTCCTGGTGCAGAAGACAGGATGGAACGCTCTGCCCGGCGCGATGATTGCGGTCGTTGCGCTGGCGGTCATGCCGGTATTTCTCAAAATGCCCGAGACCTGCCCGCGCATGAATGGCGCAAACATTGGAGAGCGTAGACGCAGGCCGCCCCGGGATTCCTGACGCACGTGATCACAACGCTTGCTCTCGGGTTTACCCATCACTCATCGAATGCGCAATCGTGGGCCGCGTGCCAACGCCAGCTCATCTTTGACCGCCGGGTCCGTGCATTTTGGCTGGCTGCTAAGCTCGCGGCATCTACGTGATGGAGCAAACCGAGTGCGACAACTGCGCAAGGTGGAGTTCGGCGCGAACGACAAAGGCCTGCGCGAAGACGTCGGGCGGCTCGGGCGGCTGGTGGGTGAGTTACTGGTCGAGCAGGTCGGTGAGTCCTTTTTTGCACGTGTGGAAGCGGCGCGCACCGCAGCCATTGCGCGTCGCGAACTCGGCCAGCCACTGCAACCCCTTGCAGCAAGCCTGCAAGGACTCGATCCGACGACCGCGGACATGCTGTGTCGTGCATTCGCGACGTATTTTCAGGTGGTCAACATTGCAGAGCGCGTGCATCGGGTGCGGCGTCGGCGCGAATACGAGATTGCCGGCGCTGCACCACAACCGGAGGGCTTGCACGATGTCCTGCTGAAGCTGCGTGCAGCCGGCGTGGGCGCTGAGGCGCTGCAGGACGCGTTTGCACGCTTGGATGTGGAACCTGTGTTCACCGCGCACCCAACCGAATCGTCGCGCCGCGCGCTGCTGGAAAAGGAACAGGACATCGTGCGCGCGCTGATTGACGATCTCAGTGGACCGCACACGCCGCACGAGCGTGCGACGGATTGGGCGCGTCTGCGCATGGCCCTGACCACGAGTTGGCAGACAGCCGACATCGCGCACTTGAAACCGGCTGTCGCGGATGAAGTCGAGCACGTACTGTTTTATCTCAGCGATCCGATCTACCGGGTGTTGCCGGTCGTCCATGAGGCTTTGGACGAAGCTGTTCGCGCGGTATACGACATTGAGGTGCCGGACAGCCGCATGCTGCGTTTCGGCTCGTGGGTCGGCGGCGACATGGACGGCAATCCGAACGTCGGTGCCGATACGATTGCCGCGACCTTGCGCACGCAGCGCGCGCGCATCCTCCTGCGCTATCGCGAAGAATGCGCGCGCTTGGCGCGCATGCTCAGTCAGACCACCGACTGCGTGGGCGTCGACGCCGCGTTGCTGGAACGCGTGGACGCCTACCGCAAACTGTTGCCGAACGCTGCCGCGCGCATTCGCCCGCGACACGCCAACATGCCCTATCGCATTTTGTTGACGTTGGTTGCCGAACGTCTCTCTGCAACCGGTGAAGACGCCCAAGAGTCCTATCGGGACGTCTCCGAGTATGCGGCGGACATCGCGTTGATCTCCGCAAGCCTGCACACCCATGCCGGATTGCACGCTGGATGGTTCGCAGTCAGGCGGCTGCAGCGACGAATCAGCGCGTTCGGCTTCCATCTGGCGCGGCTGGATCAACGCCAGGATTCACGCGTGCATGTTGCGGCGCTGGCCGAGGTGCTGGGCGAATTGCCCAGCGCAGCTGCAGATCGCTCGACGCTACTCGCACCCTACGCGAATGGCGAACGCCGATTGCCGGGAAGTGCAGATGCGACCCCGCCGTCGCCAGCGAGATCTGCAGACGCGTTTGACCGGGTCGTCGCGGTGTTTCGCGAAATCGCAGCCGCGCGCCAACTGTATGGCGACGGAGCACTCGGCACCTACGTCATCAGCATGGCCAGTTGCGTGGCGGACGTGCTGGCCGTGCTGGCGCTGGCACGTGCGGGCGGTCTGGTCACCTCTGACGGCCGCGTACCACTCGACATCGCTCCGCTTTTCGAAACGATCAGCGATTTGCATGCTGCGCCGGACACCCTCGCGGAATTGCTGAAAGACCCCACCTATCGCGCACACCTGAAAAAGCGCGGCGATCGCCAGTCGATCATGCTTGGCTACTCCGATAGTGCAAAAGACGGTGGAATTCTCGCTGCGCGTTGGACCTTGCAGCACGGTCAGATCGCGCTTTTGAAGGTCGCGCACGAGAATGGCGTCGAGCTCGCGTTTTTCCACGGTCGCGGCGGCTCGATCAGCCGCGGTGGCGGCAAGACATCTCGGGCGGTCCTGGCCGCACCACGTGGCGCCATCGATGCGCATTTGCGCGTCACCGAACAAGGCGAAGTGATCCACCGGAAATATGGCATGCGTGCACTGGCCTTGCGCACACTGGAGCAAACCGTCGGCGCGGTCCTGATGGCAACGTTGTGCCAGCGCCCACCGGATTCGCGCGAAGCACGGTGGCATGAGGCGATGGCACGCCTCGCGTCCGATGGTGAAGCGTCCTATCGAAAACTGGTCGGTGGGACGCCGGATTTCGTCGAGTATTTTCGGGCGGCCACGCCGATCGACGTGATCGAACGCATGACCCTCGGCTCGCGTCCGGCACGTCGCGGTGGTGGCGGTAGCCGCGACGGCGTGAGCGGACTGCGCGCGATTCCTTGGGTATTCGCGTGGACGCAGTCTCGCTCGAACCTGCCGAGCTGGTACGGCGTGGGCAGCGCATTGGAAGCCGCGGCCGCGCGTGGGGAAGAGGACACGCTGAGCGAAATGGCGCGTGACTGGCCGTTCTTCCGCACCCTCATCGAAGATCTGGAAATGGTACTGGCGAAGAGCGATCCTGACATCGCGGAATGCTTTTCACGCCTGGCCGGTCCGCTGCACGACAGATTCTTTCCCAGACTGAACGCCGAGTTCTCGCGGACCGTCGACTGGGTACTGCGGCTGCGTCGCAACGACGACCTTTTGGTCGATGATCCACGCCTCGCGTTGTCCATCCGTCTGCGCAATCCGTATGCCGACCCGATGAACCTGATCCAAGCCGATTTGCTGCAGCGCTGGCGCGCCACGGATCGGTCCGACGATAGTTTGTTCGGCGCGCTCGTATCCAGCGTTCATGGGGTTGCGCTGGCGCTGCAGAATACGGGGTGATCCCGAGCGCACGATCGATGCCGCGCTCGACGCAACATGAGCGGACCCGGCATGATCCAACAGCGAAGTCGCGCACAGCGCCGTGTGCTTTGGAAACACATGTTCCGCACGGTCGTCTGTTCCCGCGCAGGTGCGAGAACACGATAGACATCGTTTCAATAGCAAAGGGAAGGGGCAAACATCCCCTTCCCTCTTATGCGAGGTTCAATCGCTCAGTAGTCCGACAGAATTGAACTTGATCCCAACTCGACTACCTTGCGTAATAGGTATTGAGCGTCTGCGCGAATGCCGGATCCGCAAAGTTCGGCCAGTTGTCCTTGTCAAATCCGGGTGCGTCCTTCAAACGATCCTTGCTTACGTTGAGAACCACCGTTTTACGAACGTGGTCAACTGAAAGAGCGCTCCACGGCACTGCAAACAGCTTGCTGCCCATGCCCAGCACGCCACCAAATGAAAGAACAGCGTATTCGATCTTTCCTGAGGTCGTGTTCAACATGATTTCCTTCAGATCGCCCAAGGATTCATGCTGGGGATTCTCGATCTTGTCGCCGATCAGAGTGGTTGCGGAAAGATATTTGACGGTGTCCACCATATTCGATTCTCCTTGAGCAACGCCATGCGGTTGCACTACGAGAGACAGCATGCCGTGACACCACTGAATCGCAGCCGCTCATGTTGAATATAAATTCAGTGGGTGGTCAGCCGCCAATCAATGTCGGGGAGTGCCGGGACGAGCCACGTCGCTGTGGAGTACAAGATGCTCACCCGAAGAGTGACCCAGCAACAGAACAACCAATAAACGACAAAGCGTAGAAAAAAACAGTTGTTTACCGCCACCAGCGGCGCTGACTTGGTCGACCCAGCGCGTCGGCACGCATCGGATCACACGCCTGGCCGGGGTTGAATATGTGGCACTTTGGACAATCCACCCCCACGCCAGGCACCCGAACGGTCCCGCTAGTCGCCACCCGCAACGCGTTCGGTCCGCTCAAGCGCGCCGCGCACCACGCGCGCGAGCAGCCGTTCGCGGAGCGAGCGTTTTCCACTCCCAAGTTCCAAGCGTGCCAGACATTTTTCCGCATCCGCGCTACGGCCGGGGGCAATCGCTGCAGCGAGCAGCGACGGCCAGCGCCGACGTTCGCCCATGTTGCGCTTCAGCCATAGCAGGGCTGGTACCAGCCGCCTCTCGATCGGTGTGAAGTCGCTGCCGAACGGGAACTGCGCCAAGAGTCCGCTCGCGCAAAATGGCGCAAGCACTGCACGAAGCGTCGCCGGTGTATTGCGCCGCCACGCATCCGGCACGCGGAAATCACGCGGCAATTTCTGGGCGCGCTTCGCAGCATCGGCGAGTTCGTCGATGAAACGTGCATCACTGATCGCGAGCATGGCGCGCACGCAAGCCTCGTCAGATTTCCCGCGCAGGTCGGCGACGCCGTATTCAGTGATGTAGATGTCGCGCAGGTGTCGTGGGATGGTCGTGTGTCCATAGCTCCAGCGAATATTTGATTTGACGCGTCCGTGGCTTTCGCGTGTTGCGCGCAGCAGCAGGATCGACCGGCCACCTTCAATCGCTTGAGCCATCGCGACGAAGTTGTACTGGCCGCCGACACCGCTGACCACGCGGCCATCCTCCAGCGCATCGGACGCTGCCGCGCCGAGCACGGTTGCGATCATGCAGGTATTGAAGAAGCGCGCATCGCGACGTTGCAACGCGTCCAGTTGCTCGTGTCTGCCGTACAGCTGGTTGACGTCGGAGACGCGGCTCATTGCAAGGCCGGCGTAATCGTCGCCTTCGAGCTCACGCAACCATGCATAGAAGGCCTTCGATCCAAGGAAGAACGCTCCTTTCAGGTAGTGCCCACCACGCAGCCGCTCTGGAGCAACGGCGATACCCGCGTCAATCGCGCGCTGCACTTCGATGTCGTCGTAGACCTTGCGGGTCAGGATGCCGGCCTGACGCAGATGCATGAAGCCATCCATGATCATCTCGCTGGCGCCATACAGACCGTGCGCGAACGGCGCGACGCCACCGACCAAAGCGGCCGGGTCGTCGCGCGCCGGTTCGTCACCGCGCAGCGCGCGCAACACATCGATGTAATCGGCATTGCGTCGGTGTCGCAGCAACAATCCCTGCACGATGGCATCGGACAGTGCGCCGATACCGATCTGCAGGGTGCCGCCATCGCGCACCAATACGCTGGCATGCAAGCCGATCGCATATTCGGTGAGATCGACAGCGCTGAGTGGCAACGCGAACAACGGCTGTTTCGGCTCGCTGTCCTCGATCAGCGCATCGAACCAATCCGCACCCACTTCCGCGTCGCCGCCGAGAAACGGCAAATCCGGATGCACGACGCCAATGACCAGCGGACGCGGCTTGCCGCGCACGGCGATTGCGTCGAGTGTGTCGAGGATCAAATCGGGATTGCACGAAAGACTGCAGCGTGCGGTGCTGCCGCTGCCGCGTCGGGCCACCAGTTGCACGATTGCATGCAGGGGCTCGCCATCGGCGAGATCGCGTGCGACCTGGGTGTAGTTGACGCTCGCGTAGTCACGTTGTGCGCGAGCCGAACCCAACATCGCACCGGACTGAAAATAGAACTCCTGCACACGGATGTTGGCGGGCAAACGATTGGCTTTGAGATCCACAACGTAGTCGAGGCGCGGATAGTTCGCGCCGAACTGGCGCTCGGCAAATGGCGCGAGAAACCGCCGTTCGAGATCGTTGCCGGCCTGCGGTGGATCAAGCGACAGTGCGGTATAGATCGTCAGATGGCGCGTGCCGTCCGTCTTGACCCGGTGGTACAGCGCGTTGAGCAGGTGATTGGGTTTGCCGAGCCCGAGCGGCGCCGCGATCGCGAGGCGGTCGCCGCCGCGCGCAAGGATCAGGTCGATCGCATCATCGAGGGAGAGTGGGTTCGACAGTTCGTTCACCACAGACTCCTTTCAGCGACGTGCAATCATCGCAGATGGCGAACAGGACACGCACGCCAGCCAGCACGTTTGTTTGCGTAGTGCAAGTCGGCAATCGGGCGGATGGGAGAAACGATAACCCCGGCACCAGCCAAGCGGCGTTCAAACTTGAACCCCGGCAGGTGACGCTGGGCGCCGCTATGCCTTAATCTCAAGCGCATGGGGGACGAACGAACCGACGAGGCCTTGATGCTCGCTTATGCCGAAGGCGATCTGATCGCCTTCGAAACGCTTTATCGGCGCCATCGCGGCATGCTGTATCGCTTCTTGATGCGCAGCCTGCGCCATCGCGCTGATACCGACGAACTGTTCCAGGAAACCTGGAGCCGGCTGGTCGCTGCGCGCGAGCGTTACCGACCCGATGCGAAATTCACAACTTGGCTGCTGCAGATCGCACACAACCTCGTCATCGATCGTTTCCGGCGGCAACGCCCGCAAGCGTCGCCCGAGGAAACCGAAACGGTGCTGCGCGACCTCGATGCGCCGGAATCGGAACAGCCCGATCATGCACTCAGCGAGTTCGAGCAGCGCCGCCGCCTGCAACTGGCCCTCGAAGAGCTGCCCGAGGAACAACGCATCGCGTTTCTACTGCGTGTTGAGGGCGGTCTGGGGCTGGATGAGATCGGCGCAATCACCGGTGCCGGCCGCGAGACGGTGAAATCGCGTTTACGTTACGCACTTGCCCGCATCCGCGCGAGGTTCTCGTCGTGACCACGTCCCGCGACCGCGACCAAGACCTCAATCGACTACTCGACGACGACGGCGGCGAATTCGGCACGCTGTATCGGCGCCTGCCACGCGCCGAGCCGCCCCGGCGACTGGATCGCGCTGTGCTCGGCAATGCCGCGCGTGCGGTACACGGGCAAACGCCGTACCGACATCGCTGGGTCGTTGGTTTCGGATCGGTGGCCGGCGTCGTGCTGGCCGCGGGCATCGCATGGCATGTCGGCCAGGATGCGTTGCGCCAGCAATCACTGAACGAAAGCGGGACGGGTGCGGCGGTCGTCATTCCGGTCCAGCCGATCACCTCCACCAAGCACCGGCACACGACCGACGCGATGAAAGTCGATAGCACCGCGCTGGCGCCAATGCCAGCGGAGCCCGAGCCCACTGCCAAAGCGGCAAAGCCGCAAATCATGGCGCCGCAGGTGCGCGCAAAGTCAGAATCGGTTCCACCCATGCCTCGCCCCACTCCACCGCCGGCGGCGCCAATGGCGACACCGGCTCCGTTCCCCGTCGCACCCACGCAAAGCACCAACGCGCCCCCCGCAGCCGACGCCGCGAGGGGGCGCGCTGGGGATAGCACGCGCGCGGCGCCCGCGCAAACGTCGGAATTGCGCGAGCAGAGCGCGCCCACACGCATGCGCGGCAGCGGTGCGCCTGCGCCATCGAGTTCGTTGGAATTGCGCCGCGACATGCAACTCGCACCCGACGACTGGCTCGCCCACATCCGGCAATTGCTGCATCAAGATCGGCGCCAGCAAGCGACCGAGAGCCTGCGTCTGTTCCATGCCACCCATCCGCAACACCCGCTGCCTGCGGATCTGCAAGCCCTGCTTGAATGACCCCGCGCAAGCCGGTAGCTGGCTAGACTGCGCATCGATGAGCGCGACCTTTACCCTGCAGGGCGAAGCCCGCCTGCAACAAGACATCCGCAAAAGCCGCTTCCTCGCCCAAGCTGCGGCGGTCGCTGATGCAGACGCCGCGCTCGCATTCTTCGCGCGAGTCAGCGTAAGCGATGCGACGCACAACTGCTGGGCGTATCGCATCGGCGCGAACTACCGCTTCAACGATGACGGCGAGCCTGGCGGCAGCGCCGGACGGCCGATCCTGTCCGCGATTGACGGCCAAGCGGTGGACCGCGTCGCTGTGGTCGTGACGCGCTGGTATGGCGGCATCAAGCTTGGTGTCGGCGGTCTGGTGCGCGCCTACGGTGGCTGCGCCGCCGAGTGCCTGCGTATGGCGGCCAAGGATGAACTGATCGAGCGTGTTCGCGCACGCGTGCATTGCGACTTTTCCTCAGCGCCCATGCTGTACGCGCGCCTGCGTGATTTCGGTGCGGTCAAACATGCCGAGCGCGCGTCCGCCGACGGGATCGAACTGGACCTCGACGTACCCCGCTCGCACACCGATGCATTGAGCGAGTTCGTGCGCAATCTTACCCGCGGCCGTGGCAGCATCGAACTGCCGCCTTGAACCAGGTCCTCCACGCCCGCACGTCCTGACCACTCCCTGCCTCTTGCTGCGCCGATGACCGACAAATCCGCCGACGCTCCGCGCAGCATCCGATCGCTGACCCGACTGTTTCCCTACGTGCGTCCGTATCGCGGACTGATCACCGGCTGGCTAGGTTTTCTCGCGCTGTCCTCGACCGCGACCTTGACCCTGCCGCAAGCCGTGCGCGTGATGATCGACGGCGGCTTCACGCATGCGAACGTGGCCGCGATCAATCACAGTTTCCTCGGTCTGTTCGCGGTCGCGGCGATTCTTGCGATCGCCACCGCGGCACGATTTTTCTTCGTCAGCCTGCTCGGC
>JBDTWV010000014.1:0-14255 GCA_040006495.1 Dokdonella sp. | reverse complement strand
ACGTTCCTACCAGATCGGTACCGGCTTCTTCATCCTGCTCGGCTTTTCCGCGCTCGCTTATCTGGCGACGCAGACGACTTCGATCGCCAACTTTCGCCAAGGCGACAGCTACACATTGAAGGCGCGTTTCACCAATATCGGCCAGCTCAAGCTGCGCGCTCCGGTCAAGCTCGCCGGTGTGCGCATTGGCTCGGTCGAGTCGATCGAACTCGATCCGACCAAACTCGATGCATTGGTCAAACTGTCCATTGACAAGCACTACAACGACTTGCCGGATGATTCTTCCGCCGCGATATTCACCAGCGGTTTATTGGGCGACCAGTACGTTGGCCTGCAGCCGGGTGGGTCGCCGGACATGTTCAAGGAGGGCGGCGAATTCGTGCTGACCCAGTCGTCGATGCAACTGGAGGATCTGATCGGGAAATTCCTGGTCAACGGCTCTCCGCAAAAGCCCGCGGACAAGGCAGCCTCACCCGATGAGCCGGGGGCAAAAACCGCTGCGCCGACGCCACCCCCAACCGATTCGAAACACTGAGGAACCACGCATGCTGCGCTCGATAGGTCTTGCTTTCGTTTTTCTGCTGGGAATCGCCACGACATTGCCGGCGCTGGCCGATACGCCAACCCCTGATCAGGTCGTGCAGGGAATCGCTGATGATCTCGGCAAGGCGGTCGATGGGCACCAGGCCGAACTCAAGAGAGACAACGACAAACTCCTCAAGCTGATCGACGGCATCCTGCTGCCGCGCTTCGACATTGACTACGCTTCGATTCTGGTGCTTGGCCAGTACGCGCGCAGCGCGACGCCGGAACAGCGCGCGCGTTTCGCCAAGGCGTTCTACAACTCGATCGCGCACCGCTACGCGGAAGGTTTGCTCAATTACACGCGTGGCCGCGTGCGCATGCTGCCGACCAAGGGCGAGATGAATGACAAGCGCACGATCGTGCGCACTGAGGTCGTGCTCGATGACGGCAAGACGCTGGCGGTCGACTATGCATTCCGCAAGACCAAGGAAGGCCAGTGGAAGGCGTATGACGTGATCATCGAAGGCATCTCCTACATCACCAATTATCGCAACCAGGTCGGCGCGGAAATCCAGAAGACCGGCTTGGATGCATTGATCACCCGTTTGGAGACGCAGGGCGAGAAGACGCTGGAAAACATGGAACAGACGCAGAAGGGCGGTCAGTGACTGCGCTGCGCATCGAACGCATCGATGCCACTCGCGCGAGCGTAAGCGGTCACCTCGGTTTTGCCGAGGCGAGCGCGGCACTCGCGCGCGGAGAGGAACTGTATGGCTCGGCGGGAGCTGCTGTCGGGGTTGATCTGGCTGAACTGGAAGGTATCGACAGCGCGACGCTCGCGGTGCTGCTGGCGTGGGCGGCGCGAGCGGCCGCAGCAGGCACGCAGCTGCGCTTCGCGCATGCGCCGACGGATCTGGCTGCCTTGGCGCATCTATGCGATGCGGAGCCGTTGTTGGGGCTGGGGCTGGGGCCGGGGTTGGGCGGAGCGGGCTGAGAAGGTTCTTTGCGTGGAGGTAATTCGCATCCTCCGCGCCTGCACCTGATCGGCTCCAGCGCGGGATCGATCACTGGATCAGTAGATCAGTGTTTCCCGTCAGCCTTTTTCTTTTCCGTGCCGGCCTGTTTTTTCTCGTAGGCATGCTGCTCGTCGAGCAATTTGTCGACGTCTTCGGCGTCGGTGCCGGCGCCGGTGCCTTGCATCTGGTCAATCACGCTGGCCGGCGGCATGCCATTGTAGAGGGCATACAAACGCCGCTGACGATACGCATCGCGATAGAACACATACGGATCGTAAATGCCCTGCAGCAAGCCTTCTGCCTCGATGCCGCGCGAGCGCAAAGTGACCAGGTAGAACATGTTTGGCAGCTGTTCTGCGTGGAAGCTCAAGTCATGTTCGCGTGCGTACCAGCCGAGCGGATCGAAATAGTTGTCGACGGGCGTGCGCCACGCATCGCGGGCCGTGGTGGAACCGATCAGTGGCAAGACGAGATAAGGTCCTTCCGGCAAGCCCCATTTGGCCAGGGTTATGCCGAAATCCGTCTCGTCCGGCGTCAGATCCAGCTCGCTGGCCGGATCGAAGAAGCCGGCAAATCCGATCGTCGTATTGATCACGAAACGCCCTGTATTGCGAAACGCCGAGTGCGGATCGACCTGCAGGATGTCGTTGATGATGGTGATCGGCATTTTCACGTTGGCGAAGAAGTTCGCCACGACACGGCGCATGTTCGGCGTCGTGATCTTGCGATAACCGACCGCGACTGGACGGATCACCGCCTGATCTGCCGCATTATTGAAGGAATAGACCTTGCGGTTGAATTTTTCCCAGGGATCGTCCGTGCGCGGCTTGGCTATGACGCAGCCCGCCAAAAGAGCCACGCCAAGGGCCAGCAGGCCCGTACGGAGACCGGGATGGGAGGTGTTCAAGGGCATGCGAGTCGTCTTGGCAGCGCGCTGGCCGAGGGGCCGCGGCACGAATGATGATGTCATATAGGTGCAAGGCTACGCGAAATCGTGGTGCGGGTGCATCGTTTATGTGAGCTGGAGCGCGCCGGGCAACAGGAAGATTGCACTGCACAAAAACCACGCGGTACAATGACCGTCGCTAAAGCCATGAATTGGCTTCACTTTTGGTCGGAGAGTTTTTGAATGGCACGTATCACGGTGGAAGATTGCCTTGCAGTGGTCAACAACCGCTTCGAGCTCGTGTTGATGGCGACCAAACGTGCACGCCAGTTGGCGAAAGGCGCGACGGCGACTGTGGATGAAGAAAACGACAAGCCGACGGTGCTTGCGTTGCGCGAGATCGCCGAAGGCAAGATCGACCAGACCATGATCGACACGATCGAGAAACAGGAGCGCGAGCGCGCCGAGCGCGAGGCCCTCGAATGGGCCGCGGCTGAAGTCGACGAGGACATCGCCAAGGGCGGCGACGATCTCTGATGCCCAGCCCGTGTACGCCATGTCAACCTGAAGGGGCAGCCTGAGCGGCTGCGCTGACGACATGGCCACGGCTGCGACCAAGCGAGCGCGGTCGCCGACGGTGAGCCAGCCTCCCGCCGACGTGCGGGCGCTTGAGCTCCAGCTTGAGGGCTACCTGCCTGCCGAGCAGATCGTTCGAGTGCGCAAGGCCTACGAAATTGGCGCGGTGGCCCATGCGGGCCAGACCCGCAAGAGTGGCGAACCGTATATTACCCATCCAGTCGCGGTTGCCAGCATCCTTGCGGAATTGCGCATGGATGCCGAGACGATCATCGCGGCAATCCTTCACGACACGCTCGAAGACACCCAGCTCACCGTCGCCCAGATCGGCGATGAGTTCGGTCAGACCGTAATCGAACTCGTCGACGGCGTCACCAAGCTCGACAAGGTGCGCTTCCGTAGCCGCCAGGAAGCGGCTGCGGAGAGTTTTCGCAAGATGCTGCTGGCGATGGCGCGCGACCTGCGCGTGATCCTGATCAAACTTGCCGATCGTCTGCACAACATGCGCACACTCGGCTCGATGGATGCCGAATCGCGCCGCCGCATTGCGCGCGAAACGCTGGAAATCTACGCGCCGATCGCGCAGCGCCTGGGCATGAACCGATTCAAGGCGGAACTGCAGGATCTGGGCTTCCGCGCATTGCATCCCGACCGGCACCGAGTCATCGCCGAACGCATCCGCGCCGCACTTGGCAATCGCCGCGAGGCGATGGCAAGGATCGAGATGGCGGTCGAGACGCGCCTCGCCGACGAGGGCATTGCGCATCGCGTGGTCAGCCGGATCAAATCGCCGTACAGCATTTATTCGAAGATGCGCAACGAGCAGAAATCGTTCGCGCAGGTAATGGACGTGTATGGCTTCCGCGTGGTCGTCGATAGCGCGCGCGAGTGCTACCACACGCTTGGCACGGTGCATGCGTTGTACAAACCACTCGATGGCCGCTTCCGCGATTTCATCGCGATCCCTAAGGCGAACGGTTACCAGTCGCTGCATACGGTGCTGTTCGGCCCATTCGGTGCGCCAATCGAGATCCAGATTCGCACCGAGGACATGGACGCGGTGGCCGACCGCGGCGTCGCCGCGCATTGGGCCTACAAGACCGATGCGACGCCTCCCAACAGTGCTCAATCGCGCGCGCGCGAGTGGGTTTCCGGACTCGTCGATCGTGAGACACAGACGCCCTCGTCGCTGGAATTCATCGAGAACGTCAAGATCGACCTGTTCCCGGATGAAGTGTATTTGTTCACGCCGAAAGGCCAGATCCTCGCGTTGCCACGAAACGCGACCGCGCTCGACTTTGCGTATGCCGTGCACACCGATGTCGGCACCCATGCAGTTGCCGCGCGTGCCGACAAGAAGCTGGTGCCTTTACGCACTCCGCTGATCAGCGGACAGACCGTTGAAATCGTCACCGCGCCGTCCGCCTTGCCAAGCCCGCAGTGGCTGGAATGGGTGGTGTCCGGCCGCGCACGCACCGCGATCCGCCATCACCTCAAACACCTGCAGCACGAGGATGCGGTCGAGTTCGGCCATCGCATGCTCGATCGCGCGATGGATGCGCTCGATGGTTCGTTGGAGAGCATTCCCTCGGATGTGCTTGATCGTTTCCTGGCCGATCAGAAATACAAGCGGCTGGAAGAGCTGCTCGCGGACATCGCCCTTGGCGGTCGCGTCGCCGACGTGGTCGCGCAGGCTCTGCTATCTGCGCAGGGCGATCATCCCCACGCCGCGCGGCTGCGCAGCAGTGAGAAGATCCTGATCAGCGGCGCCGAACGCGGCCTGCTCAGCTTCGGCAATTGCTGTCATCCGCTGCCGGGCGACGAAATCATGGGGCACATGTCGGCCGGCAAGGGCATCGTCGTGCACCGCGCCGAGTGCCCGAACGTGCCGGAGTTGCGCAAGTCTCCTGAGCGCTGCATCGAAATCGCTTGGGACGCGGACGTCCAGGGCGATTACCGCGTCGAATTGCGTATCGAGGTCAACAACAAACCCGGTGTACTCGCCCAGGTTGCCGCGGCGATCGCAGAAACCGAGTGCAACATCGAGAACGTCGAGTACAAAGAGCGCGACGGTACGACGGCGACGCTGCTGTTCACGGTCGAGGCCAAGAGCCGCAAGCATCTCGCCGCCGTGATGCGCCGCGTGCGTCGCCTGCACGTGGTGACGGCGGTACGCCGGCATCCGGTGTGAGCGTGGATCAGGGAATAGGCAAAAACAGCGGCACACCGCTTTGCTATTCTCCATTCCCGATTCCCGATTCCCCATTCCCGGCCTTCCAATGACCCGCACGATCATCCATAGCGACCACGCTCCCACGGCGATTGGACCGTATTCGCAGGCCGTACGCAGCGCCAATACGTTGTATCTGTCCGGCCAGACGCCGCTCGTGCCGACCACGGGCATGCTCGTCGCCGGTGATATCACGGCGCAGGCAACCCAGGTGTTCGAGAACCTCAAGGCCGTGCTGACGGCCGCTGACGCTTCGTTCGACGATGTCGTGCGGGTCGGCATTTACCTGACGGATCTCGGCAATTTCACCGCGGTCAACGACGTCATGAAACGGTATTTTCGCGAGCCGTATCCCGCGCGCTCGACGATCGGCGTCGCCGCGCTGCCGCGCGATGCGCAGGTCGAGATCGACATGGTCGCCACGTTCGACCGCTGATCGCGCATACGCACATTGCGCGCGCGTTCGCTGAGGCGCGCGACTAAGCGGCGCTTGGGCTTGATACGCTAGGCGCATGTCCGCCCCCCGCCCTCGTGTTTCCGACCCGTCCGGGGATCGCGGCCTCGCGCCGGTGACCGCGATCGCTGGCGTCGGGCCGGCGCTAGCGCAACTCTTGGCGCGGCTCGGCCTTGAGCGGGTCCAGGATCTTTGGTTTCACCTGCCGTTGCGTTATGAGGACCGCACCCGGATCACGCCGATTCGCGACCTCGTGATCGGTGCGAGCGCACAAGTGGAAGGTGTCGTGGAAGCGGTCGAGCGGGGATTTCGCTATCGGCCGCAGTTGCGCGTCGCGATCAGCGACGATTCGCACGCGACGCTCTCGCTGAGGTTCTTCCATTTCAATCGCGCGCAGACGGAGCAGTTTGCGCCGGGCGCATGCTTCCTGTGCTATGGCGAGGTCCGGCAAGGCGCACACGGCCCGGAAATCGTGCATCCGGAATATCGGCGCATGCTCACGGGCTCCATGTCCGCGACCGAAGATCGCCTGACACCGATCTATCCGACCACCGAAGGGCTTGGTCAGAAGCGCATCGCCGGGGTAATCGCACGCGCGCTCGAGCGCCTGCCCGATGCCGAGTCGATCGAATTGATTCCCGGCGCGATGCGCGCATCGTTGCGGCTGACCTCGTTGCGCGATGCGTTGCTCGATGTACATCGGCCATCGGCGCACGCCGATGTCGCTAGATTGACCTCAGGCACACATCCGGCGCAGCAACGCCTCGCGTTCGAGGAATTGCTGACCCATCATTTGAGCCTCAAGCGCCTGCGCGCACAAGTGCGCCAGCATGTCGCACCCGCGCTTGCCGGCAATGGTGCGATGCGTGCGACGCTACGTGCGAACCTGCCATTTGTGCTGACCGCTGCACAGCAGCGCGTGATTGCCGAGATCGAACGAGATTTGGTCGAACCGGTGCCGATGTTACGACTCGTCCAGGGCGACGTCGGGTCGGGCAAGACCGTCGTCGCCGCATCCGCCGCGCTGGCTGCGATCGAGGCTGGCTGCCAGGTCGCATTGGTTGCACCAACCGAATTGCTTGCCGAACAGCACTGGCACAGTTTTCGCTCGTGGCTGCGTCCGCTCGGTATCGAACCGGTCTGGCTCGTCGGCAAGGTGCTCGGTCGCGCCCGTGAAACCGCACGTGCAGCGATCGCGGGAGGCGCGCCGATCGTGATCGGCACGCATGCGCTGATGCAGGAAGGCGTGGTGTTCCGCCACCTCGGCCTCGCGATCATTGACGAGCAGCATCGCTTCGGCGTGCACCAGCGCCTGAGCCTGCGCGACAAGGGTCGCAGTGGCGAAGCGGTCCCGCACCAACTCGTGCTGACGGCTACGCCGATCCCGCGCACGTTGGCGATGACCGCGTATGCCGATCTCGATGTCTCCGTGATCGACGAGCTGCCGCCCGGACGCACGCCCGTGCAGACGGTCGCGATCTCGAATGCGCGGCGCGGCGAGGTCATCGAGCGCATTCGCGCGGCCTGCGCCGAAGGGCGCCAGGCGTATTGGGTGTGCACCCTGATCGAGGAGTCCGAGCAATTGGAAGCGCAGGCAGCGGAAGTCGCGTACGCGGAACTGTGCGCGGCGTTGCCGCAACTGAGTATCGGTCTCGTGCATGGCCGCCTGAAGCCCAAGGAAAAGCAGGCCGCGATGGACGCATTCAAGAGCGGCGAATCGCGCGTGCTGATCGCGACCACCGTGATCGAGGTCGGCGTCGACGTACCGAACGCGAGCTTGATGGTGATCGAAAATGCCGAGCGGCTCGGCCTGTCGCAGTTGCACCAATTGCGTGGCCGGGTCGGTCGCGGGAGTACCGCATCCAGTTGCGTGCTGATGTACCAGATGCCGTTGTCACGTGCCGCGCGGGCGCGCCTCGAAGTGATGCGCGAAACCAGCGACGGATTCCGCATCGCCGAAAAGGATCTGGAGTTGCGCGGCCCAGGCGAAATGCTGGGTACACGTCAGACCGGCCAGCTTGCCTTCCGCGTCGCCGACCTCGCCCGCGATGCGCACCTGCTGCCAACTGTGCAAAAAATCGGCGAGGCGCTGTTGCGCGATCACCCCGATCTTGCCGAACGCCTGATCGCGCGCTGGATTGGGGGCGCGGCGCGCTACGCGGGCGCCTGAGCAAGATGAATAGCAAGTGCAGCGCGATGTCAGGCCGAATGTCGTTGACACTTTTCGATCGACTGCGCAGATCGCTCGACGTCGATCGATGCGCAAGTCGCGTTATCTGAATTGGAGAGAACGACCGATGACTACTCGACTCCTGATCGACACCGACCCCGGCGTGGACGACGCGCTGGCGATCCTGATGGCGCATGCGCATGCCGAGGTCGCCGCGCTGAGCATCGCCGCGGGCAACGTCGGACTCGTGCACACGGTTGGCAACGCGCTGAAGCTGATCGAGGTGATCGGCGCCGATACGCCGGTGTTCGCGGGATGTCCGGTGCCGTTGGTCCTGCCGGCGGCCGACGCGGGATTCGTGCACGGCGCCGACGGGTTTGGCGATACCGGCTATCTACCCGCCACGCGCCAAGCAGGTCACGAACACGCGGCTGCGGCGATTGTGCGGCTTGCGCGCGAACAGCCCGGACGCCTGACCTTGGTCGCGCTCGCACCGTTGACCAATCTGGCACTGGCGTTGCGGCTCGATCCACAACTGCCTTCGCGCATTGCGCGATTGGTCGTCATGGGCGGTGCAGTGACCGGGCGCGGAAATACGCATCTGGTGCCGGCCGAATTCAATATCGGCTTCGATCCCGAGGCGGCGCACATTGTTTTTGCCGAATGGCCCGCGTTCGACTTGGTCGACTGGGAGGCCTGCGTGCGTCATGCCATGGCCTTCAGGCGTTTCGACGCACTGGTCGCTGCCGGCGACGCGCGCGGCGCGTTCTATGCCGCGATTTCTCGCAAGACGCGCGCATTCAACCAAGCGCACGGGCGCCACGGCATGGTTGCGGCGGATGCGCTGGCGATGGCGGTTGGGCTGGAACCAGGAATTATCCAGCGTTCCGAACAGCGTCATGTCGGCATCGAATTGACTGGCGCGACGACGCGCGGCGCAACGATAGTCGATTGGGAGGATCGCATGGGCAAGCCGGCAAACGCGCGCGTTGTCATTGATGTCGACCACGCGCGTTTCGAGGCACTGGTTGCAACCGCGCTAGGGGCGTCCGGGCAGGCTTGAGGCGAACCAGCCCGGCTCGGGAGGCAGGCCAAGACTTGCGCCAAGCGCGTCCAGCGGGGTAAACTGCCGCTCTTTTATCGCCGCCAAACCTGAAGCCACGCCCATGAAAGCCGATATCCATCCAACGTACAAGCCGGTCGTGTTCCAGGACATTTCCAGCGATTTTTCGTTTCTGACCCAGTCGACGATGACCGGCAAGGACAAGATCAAGTGGGAAGACGGACAGGAATATCCCCTCATCAAGGTGGAAATCTCCAGCCATTCGCACCCGTTCTTCACCGGCAAGCAGAAGGTTGTCGACACTGCTGGCCGCATCGACAAGTTCCATCGTCGTTACGCGGCGAAGTAAGGTCAGGATGACCATCCCGCGGACAGTACAGCGAGGTACGCTGAACCGCGGTCCAGTTTGATTGACTCACAAACGCCGGCCTCGTGCCGGCGTTTGTGTTTGCGTGCGTGTGGCCGATTCGAAGATACACGCTGTGCGCGCCGACCGGACGACCGGTACCGGTAGCGACACATATTGCCGTGCGATAATTGTGCATTGACCGCGAAACATCGGCGGTCGCTCATTGCAGATCAATTATTTGCCGCTCGCCGCGAAAGGGCGCGGGATGGCGAATGCAGCCAGGAGTACCCGCCGTGTCCGAGAAAACCGTCCAGATCATCGATTCCGCCGCGAACAAGTCCGCCACGCTTCCCGTTGTAACCGGCACGCTAGGCGATCCAGCCATCGATATCAGCAAGCTGAACAAGGAGACGGGCTACTTCACGTTCGATCCGGGTTTCGGTGCGACCGCTGCCACCCGCAGCGCCGTCACTTTTATCGACGGCGACAAGGGAATCTTGCTGTATCGCGGCTATCCGATCGAGCAGCTGGCCAAGCAGTCGAGTTTCCTTGAAGTCTCGTATCTGCTGCTCAATGGCGAACTCCCAGACAAGGCGAAATTCTCTGGATTTGAGGACGAAATCACGCATCACACGATGATGCATGAGGCATTGAAGAATTTTTTGAATGGATTCCACCACGACGCGCATCCGATGGCGATGCTGTGTGCGTCAGTGGCGTCGTTGTCAGCGTTCTATCACGACACACTCGACATGAGCGATCCGGAGCAGCGTCGCCTCGCCGCGATCCGTTTGATTGCGAAGATGCCGACAATCGCGGCCGCGGCGTACCGCTATTCGATCGGCTGGCCGATCCGATATCCACGCAATAACCTCGACTACACGGCGCGTTTCCTGCACATGATGTTCGAAGTGCCGAGCGAGCCGCTGCAGATCAGCCCGGTTGTCGCGAAGGCACTGGATCTGCTGTTTATCCTGCACGCCGATCACGAACAGAATGCGTCGACATCGACAGTACGTCTGGTCGGTTCGACGGGTGCCAATCCGTATGCGTGCGTCGCCGCCGGCATCGCCGCGCTGTGGGGGCCCGCGCACGGCGGCGCCAACGAGGCGGTGTTGAAGATGCTGGCCGAAATCGGCGATGCGAAGAATGTCGCGTCCGCGGTTGCGAAGGCCAAGGACAAGGAATCGGGCTTCCGCCTGATGGGCTTCGGCCATCGCGTCTACAAGAATTTCGATCCGCGTGCGACGATCATCCGCGACATGTGCCACCAGGTGCTGGCTGATCTCAATGTCAGCGATCCGTTGCTCGATGTCGCATTGGCACTCGAGGAAGTGGCGCTGAAGGATCCGTACTTCGTCGAACGCAAGCTGTACCCGAACGTCGATTTCTATTCGGGACTGATCTACAAGGCGCTGAAGATTCCGACCGAGATGTTCACCGTGATGTTCGCGATCGCGCGCACGTCTGGCTGGGTCGCGCATTGGCTGGAACAGCATCTCGATCCGGAAACGCGTATCGGGCGTCCGCGCCAGATCTACACGGGTTCGCCGCAGCGCGATTACGTCGGGATCGACAAGCGCTGAGCACCTGCCTGTGGGAGTCAGCGCCTCGGCGGCGCCGGCGGGGAGTTGACGCACAGCAAGCTGCGGCTCTCATGCCGCGGTCGGAGCGGCAGCCGCCGCGACGATTTCTGCAGAGCAAACGCAACGGCATCGCGCCTTCCGGCGCTCCCACAATGGCCAGTTACAAGTGGGAGGCGAGCGGTCCGGCCGTTCACTTAACAGGTTAGCGTTTTCCTCAGCCCGCTTCGGTGCGCAGCAACGCATCGACCGCAGCCAGCGTCGCGCGCTGCATCGGCTTCTCGCTGATCCGGTCGAGCGGCGCCTGACGGAGCAGGTCGTAGGGCAGGAGGGTCAGGTCAATCACCGCGTCGCCGGCCCGGAACACAAGAGTCGGAAACTCGCGCGAGGTCTGGCGATCGACGCGCAGGCGCCGGCTTTGTTGCTCCCATGGGATACCTTGGGAGCGCAGGCTGTCAGCGATCGTGTCCGGCTGATCCGAATACAGATGCAGGCAGACGGCAGAATGCTCATCGGCGGTGCCTTCGAGGACCGCGCCGACCAAGCGAGGCTGATGCGCCGACAAGAAGCGCATGGCCTCAACTGCGGCGTCGCGCAGCCTGCGCAGGGTCTGCGCTTGGGCATCGCCACGAAACAAGCGCTGGTGTTCGCGCAGCGCATCCTCGATTTCACGGTTCGCAGGCAACGCGCCTTCGTCGAAGACGCCAAGACGCTCGGCGGCCTTGAGTTTGGCGTGGCCGTAGTCACGCAAACCGCTTTCGGTCATCACGCGTGCTGCTTCAATCGCTATTCGCCGCCGCATCTGCTGCGTGCGTGACGTGGCCTCGCTGGCGCGACGACCAGCCATCAGAACACGTCGTACGCTTCGCTCTGCTCGCCGTTCTTCTCATCGGTCGGCGGCGGTTGCGAAGCGAGCCGGGTGGCGTCCTCGGTTTTCATCACCTCGAGGATCGCACCCGGATCGCCGGCTGCGGCAAGAAGTCCCGTTGCGGCGTCGACGCGCACGCGAGTAATGCCCGGCGGCATGTCGAAGGGTTGCTCCGGCACGCCTTTGAGTGCGGTGCGCATGTAGTTGATCCAGATCGGCAGCGCGGCCTTGGCGCCGAATTCGCCGCGTCCAAGCGAACTGAAGTCGTCGAAGCCGACCCAGCAGCTGGCGACGAGCTTGCTGTCAAATCCGGTGAACCAGGCGTCGCGATGATCATTGGTCGAGCCGGTCTTGCCGGCCAGGTCGTTCCGCTTCAATACCATTGCAGCCGAGCCGGTGCCGCGGCGCACCACGTCGCGCATCATCGAGGTAATCAGATACGCATTGCGCGGGTCGATCGCGCGCGGCGCAAGATGGGGCTGCGCTGAGGTTGGCAGCGGGACCGTGGTGTCCGCATTGGCGCTGCCGATCGGGTTGAGGCCGCGCGTGGTGGCATTGTTCCCGGTGGAAACTGGCGGCGGCGGTGGCATCGTGGTGCCCGCGACCTGGCGTTCCGCGCATGTCGCGCAGGCAACCGCTGGGTCTGCGCGGTAGACGACCTTGCCGTCGCGATCGTCGATTTCGGTGATCAGGTACGGATCGATCAGGTAGCCGCCGTTGGCGAACACAGCAAAGCCGCGCGCCATCGCGATTGGGGCGACCGAAGCGGTGCCGAGCGCCATCGACAGGTTCTCTGGAATCTGGTCGAGACTGAGACCGAAGCGGGTGATGTACTCGCGTGCGTAGCGCACACCGATCGCGTCGAGCAGGCGCACGGAAACGAGGTTCACGGACTTGACCAGCGCTTCACGCAGACGCATCGGGCCCTGAAACGTGTCGTCGTCGTTTTTCGGCGTCCACATGCCGTCCGGACGCGATGGATCGGGAAACTGCACGGGGGCATCGTTGAGCACCGACGCGGGGGTGAAGCCGTGCTCGAACGCGGCCGAATACAGGAACGGTTTGAAACCGGAGCCGGGCGAACGCGCGCTCTGGGTGGTGCGGTTGAACTTGCTGCGCTGGAAATTGAAACCGCCGACCATGCTTTCGATCGCGCCGTCTTCGGGATTCAGGGCGACCAGCGCAGCTTCGGCTGCGGGAATCTGGGTCAGTCTCCAACCGCTGTCACCATCGCGGACCAATCGAACGATGTCGCCACGCTTGAGCACCGCATTGACGCTTTTAGGCGCCGCGCCGCGGCGATCGTTATCGAGGTGCGGCCGTGCCCATTCGAGCGAAGCCAGGCTCAAGGTAACATCCTCCCCGCTGGCCAGATGGACCGACGCGCTGTTCGCATCGCTCTCGGTCACCAATCCCGGAACAAGGTTGGACAGAGGGCGGTAATCATCGAGTGCGCTGTTCCAGTCGGTCGCACCCGTATTGGAGGCGAGGTCGACATGCGCTTCAGCGCCGCGATAGCCGTGGCGCTGGTCGTAACTTTCAAGACCGTCGCGCAGCGCAGTCGTGGCGGCTTCCTGACGTACCGAATCGAGCGTCGTCTTGATCACGTAGCCATCGGTCAGCGCGTTATTGCCAAGCCGGTCGATCGCTTCGCGTCGCACCAGTTCGGCGAAATACGACGCGTCGACTTCGACCGGCGCTTCATGTGCCTGGGCCAGGTCGTGCTCCTGCATCGCGGCGTCGTAGTCGGCCTGGCTGATGAAATGGTTGTCGCGCATCCGCCCGAGGACATAGCCGCGCCGCTCCAGCGCGCGCTGCGGTCTGCTCAGCGGGTTGCCGGTCGAGGGGAATTTGGGAATCGAAGCCAGCATCGCGCATTGGGCGAGGGTCAACTGGTCGAGCGTCTTGCCGTAATAGAACTCCGCGGCGGCAGCGACTCCGTAGGAGCGATGGCCGAAGAAGCTCTTGTTCAAATAGAGCTCGAGGATCTCGTCCTTGCTCAGCGCGCTCTCGATCCGGAACGCGAGGAAAATCTCCGACAGCTTGCGCGTGTAGCTGACCTCGGGGCTGAGGAAGAACATGCGCGCGACTTGCTGGGTAATCGTGCTGCCGCCTGCGACATGTTTGTTGCCCGTGGTCACGGTCAGCCAGACCGCGCGCGCGATGCCGCCCAGGTCGATGCCGCTATGCGTATAGAAATCGGCATCCTCGGCGGCCAGGAACGCATGTTTGAGGCGCTCCGGGACGTCCTGGATGCGCACCGGGGTACGTTTCGTCTCGCCGAACGTCGCTATCAGCTTGTCGTCCGCCGACCACACGCGCAGCGGCACCTGCATGCGCACGTCCTTGAGCGTTTCGACGGAGGGCAACCGCGGCGCGATTAGCCAATAGGCCGTACCGAGCGCAAGGCCGCCAAGGAGGACGCCCGCAAGCGTCAGATAGAGCGCAAAGCGCAACAAGCGAAGAAAAAGGGTCATGCAGCAGGACTTGTGATGCCAGTCAAGGTTTGTGCGGTAAGTGTCGGAGAGTATAGAG
>JBDTWV010000013.1:0-14274 GCA_040006495.1 Dokdonella sp. | reverse complement strand
AACAAGTACGTCGCCGAGAGAACGAGTCGCGACTTCTTGCCCGATGGCTGCGGAGGCAGCGATTGCGCTTGTGAGTAATAAAGCCGAAATAAAATATTTCATGTTTTATTTCCTTATATAGTATATTTGTCCCCTGCGACGGTAACGTTATAAGTTCCACTATGTACATTATGTGATTCAAATCTCATTTCCCCAGATTTGAACGCGCGTGGTGCGCAATCGTCTCGCTGTGCCGTCAAACGTGCGAGCAATGGGAGGCTGAGGACTTCGATGCTTCTGTGGCTTCCGATGGGCGAGTTCGAAGGCTGCGGTGGGCTGAGCGAATCGCCTCGCTCACGAGGCAGGAAGGGTCGTCAAGGTGGGTGGCCTCGGTAACAGGCTACGGTGTCACTTGGCCTTCGGCGGCAGCATCGGAAACGGCATGATCTTGTCACCGCTGGCGGCGTCGCGAATCGCGAGTGGGCCGCGCTTGGCGACTTCCTCTATGCGCACGATCGCATGCATCGGCATGTGCAACATCGTGGTGTCCTTAAACTCCTCGCGCAGGCGTTCCTCGGTCGGATCGATGACAAGGTTTTCGCCGGGCGTGTCGAACACGAGCTCGCCGACTTCGGTGAACCCCCACAGCTCGCTCGATGCGACATGTCGCGCGTGCAATTCGATGCTCTTGCCTTGCGCGAGGAACGTGACTTTGTAGAGCTTTGGTTTGCGCATCGAGAGTCGGGAAGGGGGTGACGGGAATGTGCAATGGTAGAGCGGAATGTCGCGGCTCGGAGAACTCGGGTTGTTCCAGCCTCCTCAGCTTCGCAGCCGCCGCGCCACGGCCGATCGCGATAGCAGCGCAAACGCGATGCCGATCAGGAAGCCGGCGATGTGCGTCCACCACGCGACCGCGCCGAATGCGGGACCGACGTAGGTGAACAGCAATTGCAGCGCAGCCCAGAAGCCGATCAGCAACGGCGCCGGGATGCGCACGAATTCGAGGAACACGCCGAGCGGCAATACCAAACCGAGGCGCGCACGCGGGAACAGTGCCAGATACGCACCGACGATCGTCGAGACCGCGCCGCTGGAGCCGATGATGGGTGCGCTGGTGCCTGCCAGCGTATCGGCGCCGACCAGCTCGGCGAGGGCGCCGCCGATCACGAACAGCGCAAGAAAGCGCGCGGAGCCGAGCGTGCGTTCGGCCGGCACGCCGAACACGATCAGGAACAGCAGGTTGCCGGTCAGGTGCAGCCAGTCGGCATGGAAGAAGATCGCAGTGACCAGACGCGCGAAGCGCAGTTCGGTGAGTTGTTGCAGCCATGGCGCGTTCGCGTCGAGCACGGTCGAAGGCACCGTGCCCCAGCGCGTCAGCACGGCCAAACGTTCTGCCGCGGGCAGCGTGGTCAGCCACAGGAACACGATCATGCAGGCCGCGACAATCAGCAGCGTGGCCCACGGACGCGTGCGCTTGCGACGGCTCGGGAGGTCGACGAACACGGCGTCTCGCGGCGCTCGTTCAGCCGCGCGGAGACAGGAAGCGGGTGCCCTTGTACTCAAGCACGATGCCATCCGCGCGGATTTCGCGAAGAATCACGCCATCGCCGAGGTCGTCACCTTCGACGTGGCGTTCGCCCTTGATGACCACGAAGCGCTCGTGCGGGTCGGACGCATAGACGTGCATGGTCAAGGTAAGGTCGGGCAGATCCTTGCGCGTCGCATAGGGCAGCTCCCAGATCGAAGGCAGGATTGGCGCCGTTGCGACGGGCTCCGCGTGCTGCGCGCCGACAGCCGGCAAGGCGGGCGGCGGCAAATGAGCTGCCGTGGGAGCAGTCGCCAGCGCCATGGCCGGAGGTGGTGTCGTCGCAGGCACCGCCGCGGGCTTGGGTGCTGCGGCCGGGATTGCAGCCGCCGTCGCGGGTGCCACAGCGGGTGGCGTCGGCAGTTGGGTGACACTGCCGGGACGGTCGTTGATCGGCGGCGTGATCGGCAACGGTGGCGCGACCGCTTCCAGGCCCGAGGCCATCGGTCTGATCGGTTCGCGCTTCGCTTGCGCCGTGCGGTTGGGTGCAGAAGGGGCCGGGGGGGGCTTGATCCGGCTCATCGTCGGCGTCGGCGCGTGCGCCGGCGCATCGGCGCCCGGCGCGGTGGTGGTTTGCGCAGGTGGCGGCGTCGACGCTGGCCGCAGCAGCCACCAGCCTGTGGCCAGCGCGATCACGATGAGGCCTCCGAACAGTGGCAGCAGGCTGCGCCCACGGCGCACGTTGAGTACCGGAGAACCCAGCGTCGGCGCTTCGCCGAGGCGGCGTTGCTGTTCGGACTTTTTCAGAGCTTCGAGAATCAACGACATCGCATTTCCTGACTATCCCATCCTGATCGAACCTGCCAACCACCCTGTTGTGCCGACGTCATTCCACGGTCCGGGCGAGGTGCGGGCCGGCATCATCGAGCGCGGATAACGCAAACAGGGTTTCCGGTCCGATGATGCCATCGGCGGTAATTCCGTAAGCGGTCTGCAGCTTGCGCACGCGCGCTTCCGTATCCGCATCGAATGTCGGGGTGCGTGCCTTCGTGGCCGCGCCGTTGTCGAATGTCGCCAAACGGTCCTGCACCCAGCCGATGCTGGGCCCCGAGTCTCCACGGGACAGGCTCGCCGGCACCTCGGGTGGCAGGCGCCACAATGCAATGAAATCGCCTGACCAGAACTTCGACAGCGACGAGCGTGCAAGTTCATACCGGGTGCCGGTCAGATCGAGCCGCACATGTTTTGGGCCCACTCCCTGCAGCAATGCGTACTCCGGATGCTCGGCCTTGCCGAGCACGAGCAGCAGCGGCCGATCGAAGCGTGCGAGCTGATCCAGCGCCGCATGCCCATGCAGGCAGGCGATGCCGGGCGCGACGAGCTGTGGGCAGCGACTGGCAGCGCGCACAGACACCTGATCGGAGTCCACCTGCCAGCGCGCCAGCAATTGCGAGAACGCGGTCAACTCGGTTTCCGGCGCTTGTGCGAGGCGGGCCTCCAGACGCTGCGCTTCGGCATCGACGGGCGCCGGCTGTGCGGTCACCATGGTTACCGGTGCGCTGGTCGGAACATGCCACAGCGTTGAGCGCAGCCACGCGGCGCCGCCAACGATCGCCACGAGGATCGCCGCCGCCAAGGCCCAACGTCCGTAGCGATGCAGCCAGTAGCGCGCGTGACCGGGCAAAGCTTCGTCGGCAGCCCGGTTGACCAGGCGTTCGCCGAGATTGCTCTGCTCGCGCGCGTAGCCGGCCATCAGCGCGCGATCGGCGATGATGTTGATCAGGCGCGGCACCCCACCGGAGCGCTGATACAACGCTTTCAGGCCCAGTCGCGAGAATGGCATCCGCGCGCAACCGGCGACCGCCATGCGGTGGCGCACATAGGTTTCGGTTTCGGTCGCATCGAGCGGTGTCAGGTGATAACGCGCGGTGATGCGCTGAGCGAGCTGGCGCAACTCTTCGCGATCGAGGATCTCGCGCAGTTCCGGCTGGCCGAGCAGGATGATCTGCAGCAACTTCTGGGTCGGGGTTTCGAGATTGGTCAGCAGGCGCACTTGTTCCAGCGATTCGATCGACAGGTTCTGCGCCTCGTCGATGATCGCCACCACGCGCAGACCCTGTGCATACGCATCGAGCAGGAATGCGTTGAGTGTGTCGGTCAGTCCCTTGAGGCTGCCGCGCTTGCCGGCGATATCGAGCTTTAGTTCCTCGCAGATCGTCTCGACGAGTTCGACCGGCGACAGTTTGGGGTTGAGCACCAATGCGACACGGGTATGCTCCGGCAACTGCTCCAGCAGCAGCCGGCACAACGTGGTCTTGCCGGTGCCGACTTCGCCGGTCAACTGCACAAAGCCGCCGCTGCCGCCCTTGCCGATCCCGTACAGCAGGTGCGCGAGTGCATCCCGGTGCCGTTCGGACAGGAATACGTAGCGCGGGTCCGGCGTGATCGAGAACGGCGCCTCGCGCAGCCCGAAATACTCTAGATACATGTGCCCACTTTACCTGACCCGGCTGTGGCGGATGTTGGCGGCGTGTTCGGCGGCGCCGGGATGCGGCTTTGGCCGGACGAGCTGCACAACGTGCTAGGGGTCGGTCGCGACCGGCAAGGTCGCTGCCTCGGCCTCGAACGCCGCAGCTGGCGCTACCACGGTCGTGGCGGCCGGCGCGCTGGGCCGCGGCGACAGCATGTGCGCCTGGCGCCAGTTGCCGTAGCGATAGTAGGCGAGCGTCAGCAGCAGCGAAATCAGCGATCCGAGCGGATAACTCCACCAGATCGCGTCCGCGCCGAGGCGGTCGATCAGGGCGTACGCGAACGGGATGCGCACCACCCAAAACGCGATAAACAAGATCACCAACGGCGCGACCACGGCGCCGGTCGAACGCACCACGCCTGATAGCACCATCGACACGCCGAAGAACAGGTAGGCCCAGATCACGATCGCGTTCATGTGCACCGCGAGGTCGACCGCGCCGCTGTCATGCGGCAGGAACAGGCCGAACGCACTGCGCTCGAACATCCAGATTGCCGCGATGATCACGCCACTCATCAAGAAGTTGATCGCGACGCCGGCCAGTGCGGTGCGCTCGACGCGGTCCCAGCGTCCCGCACCGACGTTCTGCGCCGCCATCGACGACGCCGCGGCGCCGATCGCAAACGCTGGCATCTGGATGTAGTTCCACAACTGCATCGCCGCGCCGAAAGCGGCGGTCGTCTGCGAACCGAATCGGTTCACCAGACTGATCATCGCGATCATGCTCGCCGAAACCACGATCATCTGCAGGCCCATCGGCAGGCCCTTCCCGACCAGTGAGCGCAGGACCGTGCGGTCGATGCGCAGGTAGCGCAGCTCATCGGCGTGCAGCCACAGGAAATGCTTGCGCCGATACAGATGCACGAGGATCGCGACGAGGCTGACCGTGTTCGCGATCAGGGTCGCGGTCGCAGAACCGGCGATGCCCATGCGCGGGATCGGGCCGAGGCCGAAGATGAAAACCGGATTCAGCGCGATGTCGAGTCCGACCGAGAGCAGCAGAAACTTGAACGGCGTCTTCGAATCGCCGGCGCCGCGCAGCGTCATCATCACGAACGCGTACAGGTACATGGCTGGGACCGCGAGAAAGATGATGCGCAGGTAGCTGATCGCGAGCGGCAGCGCGTCGGCGGGCGTCTGCATCCAGCCAAGCAACGCGGGCGACCACAGGAAGCCGGCCAGCGCGACTGCGATCGATACGATGGCGAAGAAGCTCGCGCTGGTGCCAACCACGCGTTTGGCCTGGTCGAGTTTCTTCGCGCCGACGCTCTGGCCGACCAGAATCGTCGCCGCCATGCCGACGCCGAACACTGCGCCGAGCAGGAAGAACAGGATCGTGTTGGCGTTCGAGGTCGCGGTCAGCGCGGCTTCGCCGAGGTAGCGACCGACCCAGATCGCATTGATCGAACCGTTCAACGATTGCAGAACGTTGCCGGCGAGGATCGGCAGTGAGAACAACAGCAGGGTTTTGCCGATCGCACCTTCGGTTAGTCGGGCGGGTGAGCGTTGCGCAGCAGTCATCGGTGTGGATTCCATCGGATCGCGCATCCTGCCCGACTGCATCGGCATCGGAAAGTACGTTGCCTACGATCGTTCATGTGCCATCCGACATGCGTCGCGGCTGCTGCCGTCTCGCTATGATGAATTTCTGTTCACGCCGAAGCATCGGCACAGGGGAATAACGATGACCAGGCGATTGATCCTCGGCGTGGGGCTGGCATTGGTCAGTGTGTCCGCGATCGCGCAAGTCGACTCCGCCACGTTCGGTGATCTGCATTGGCGCCTGATCGGACCGTTCCGCGGCGGCCGCGTGCTGACCGTCACCGGCGTGCTGGGGCAGCCCGCGCACTTCTATTTCGGCGCGGTCAACGGCGGCGTCTGGGAATCCAAGGATGCGGGGCGCACCTGGCTGCCGATCTTTGACGGCCAGAACGTCGGTTCGATCGGCGCGCTTGGGGTCGCCCCGTCAAACCCGAACGTGCTTTATGTTGGCACCGGCGAGGCCGATATGCGCTCGGACATCGCTCAAGGCGATGGCGTTTACAAGTCGGCCGACGCCGGCAAGACGTGGGCGAAGATTGGCCTCGCCGACACGCAGCAGATCGGCCGGGTCATCGTCGATCCGCGTAATGCGGATACCGTGTTCGTGGCCGCGCTCGGTCATCCGTATGGCCCAAATACAGAGCGCGGCGTGTTCCGCTCGCGCGACGGCGGAAAAAACTGGCAGAAGGTGCTCGGTCCAGACGACGCAACCGGCGCGATCGATCTCGCATTCGAGCCGGGCAATCCGCAAGTCATTTATGCGAGCTTGTGGCAGGCGCGGCGTACACCGTGGAATGTGTATCCGCCGGCGAGCGGACCTGGGTCGGGTTTGTACAAATCCAGCGATGGCGGTGACACCTGGCAGCCAGTCGGTGGCAACGGCTTCGCCCAAGGCAAGCTCGGCCGGATCGGTATCGATGTCGCGCGTACCGATCCGAAACGCGTGTACGCGATCGTTGACGGCGACGAGGGCGGCCTGTACCGCTCCGACGATGCCGGCGCGCACTGGCGCAAGACCAGCACCGATCCACGGATTTGGCAGCGAGGCTGGTACTTTGGCCGCGTCACGGTGGATCCAAAAAACGCCGATCGCATCTACGTGATGAACACGATCGTGCTGCGCTCCGACGACGGCGGCAAGACGTTCATTCCGCTCAAGGGCGACAACACCGGCGACGATTTCCATGAATTGTGGATCGATCCGGCGAATCCGGAACGGCAAATCCTCGGCGTCGACCAAGGCGCCATCGTGACGTTGAACGGGGGCGCCACCTGGTCGAGCTGGCACAACCAGCCGACCGCGCAGATGTACCACGTGATCACCGATACGCGCTTTCCGTATCGCGTCTATGGCGCGCAACAGGATTCCGGCGCGGTCGCCGTGCCGAGTCGCAGCAGCAATGGCAACGGCATCACGATGGAGCAGTTCCATGAGGTCACGGCCGGCGGCGAGAGCGGCATGATCGCGCCCGATCCGAAGGACCCCGACATCGTCTACGGCGGCACGGTCGAGAAGCTCGACCTGCGCAGAGAGCAGACTCGTTCGGTTCCGCCGACGCTGGCCGAACCGGACCTGTATCGGCGTACCTGGACCTTGCCGCTGGTGTTCAGTCCGCTCGATCCCAAGGCCTTGTATTTCGGCAATCAGAAAATCTGGCGCAGCGTCGACGGCGGCGCGCATTGGGACGCGATCAGTCCCGATCTCAGCCGCGACAACCCAGGCGTGCCGCCCAATCTCGACGCCGTCACCGCAGCGAATAATCTCGGCCCGAATCCGCGCCGCGGCGTGGTCTATGCGATTGCGCCTTCGCCGGTATCGGCTGGACTGGTCTGGGCCGGTACCGACGATGGCAAGGTCTGGGTCACGCGTGATGATGGCAAGCACTGGGATGACGTGACGCCTGCCGCACTCAGCGCGTGGAGCAAGGTCGGCATCGTCGAGGCGTCACATTTCGATGCCGCGAGCGCATTCATCGCGGTCGATCGGCATCGCCTCGATGACCGCAAGCCGTACATCTATCGCACCCGCGACGGCGGCAAGAGCTGGCAGCCCGTCGTCGATGGCATCCGCGACGGCGACTTCGTCAATGCGGTGCGTGAAGACCCGAAACGGCGCGGCCTGCTCTACGCCGGCACCGAGCTCGGCCTGTACCTGTCGTTCGATGCTGGCGACCATTGGCAACCGCTGCAGCAGAACCTGCCGCGAACGTCGGTGCGCGATATCAATGTCCACGGCGACGACGTGGTGATTGCGACACATGGCCGCGGTTTCTGGATCATGGACGACGTCGCGGCGCTGCGGCAGCTGGACGGCAAGATGTCGGCACTCGAAACCGGCTTGTTCGCGCCGTCAGCCGCGATCCGCTATCGCGAGGCGAGCTTCAGCGGCACGCCGTTGCCAAAGGACGAGCCAATGGCCGCCAACCCGGCCAGCGGTGCGCATATCGACTACGTGCTCGCGCATGCGACGACGAAACCGGTCGAACTCTCGATTTACGATGCACAGGGCAAGGTTGTGCGCCGTTACAGCAGCGCGGACGCGGCTCCGAAAATCGACCTGGCAAAGATCGGCAATGCGCCTGAATGGAGCCATGTCCCTTCCCCGTTGGTGACCACACCCGGCATGCATCGCTTCATCTGGCCACTGCACTATCCTTCGCCAAGTGCAGGCGGCAATGCCTACGCCGATGGCGTATGGGCGCCCCCCGGCAACTACAAGGTCGAACTCAGCGTGGATGGCAAGCGCTATCGCCAGAACCTGACCATCGCACCTGATCCGCGCATCGATCTGCCCGCTTCCGCCTATGCCGATCAATTCGCGCTCGCGCGCCGCATCGAGGCATTGCAGGCACGGGTTTCCGCGTCCAGTGAGGAGGCCGGTCAATTGCGCGCCGCTGTCTTCGAACGCACTAAGACTGCGAGTGGTTCCACGCGCGCCGCGCTCGATACGTTCGCGCAGCGACTCGTCGATGTGTCCGGTGCGCGACCCGCGCCGAATCACTACAACGCGTGGTCATTTCCGCCACAGCAAGTCCAGACGCTGGCGTTTCTCGATGCTGCGCTGGGCGAGTTGATGGGCGCGATCGATGGCGCCGATGCGGCTCCCTCAGCGGATGCACAGGCAGGCGCTGCGAAACTAGCGGCGCTGTCTGATACCACCTTGCGTCGATGGGACGAGTTCAAGCGCGGTGATATCGCGAAGTTGAATACCGCATTGAAGGCGGCGCATGAGAGGCCGGTGGTGCTCAAACCTGCCAACTAGCCACGCTGAACTCTCGACAATTCGTTATCCCGGCTGTCACCGGAATGGCGAGTTCGATGTATTCAGATATTGAGTCGTCGATGCAGCGGAGTAATCGGCACTGAGTAGGCAGTCGCGCCTGAACCGCGGTTTCTCTTCTCCCGGTGGGAGAAGGGTGTCGTGCCACGGAATTCCTGGCTGAGGTTCGACGCTACTCAGGAACCGGCGTGGCTTTGGCGTGTGCAGTGCCGTTGCCGAATAAGGCTATCGCGCTGCGCGCGACCTGCGTGGTGTCGTAATACGCGTACGCGCCGACGCCGACCGCACCGAACACCGGCAACCAGCGTGCGATGCCTTGGCCGGCGATCCGCTTGGACACACTGACGCCGATCTTCGCCGCGGTCCGCTCGATCACTCGCAACGGCACATCCTGGATCAGCAATCGTGCACCGACCTGCGCGCCGATATCGCGCACCGCCTGTGCGGCGGCATGGCGGAACAGACAGTGCAGCATATGCGAGCGCGTCAACCCGGCGCTGGCGCCATACGCGCCGGCAATGTCGGCAACCATCTGGCTCTGGATGCGCCAGATGTAGGTTAGCTCGGGCAGGATGGTCAGCCAGCCGAGTGGCCCGGGCGGCAGGGCCAGGGTGCCGGCGGTCAGCGCGGCCTTGTTCGCGGCGGCGCCAGCAATCGCACGCGCACGACGTTCGGGGCCGTGAGTCTTGTGTTCGTCGGTGTCAGGTACGTGGCCGGCGATGTCGAGGATGGCGCGGGTCATGCGCTTGCCAAGCGCGGACTCTGGTTGCGATTCCACCTTGCGTGCTTGGATGTTGCGGGCCATACGCCGATGCGTCCTGGAAAAGTGTGAGTCCGACCCGACATGCAGCCGTCGGCCTGGTGCTTGAGCATGCGACTATACGAGGATGACGTGAATGCGACACGACCGCTCCAGTAGCACGTTGCATGCGGAAGCACGCACGATCAAACGACCCTCCAGCGAGATGGCATATGAAACGACACCACGGTGAAACCCACCGCACAAAACGGATTGGCTGGTTGCGTGCGGCAGTGCTGGGCGCCAACGACGGCATCGTCTCGACCGCGAGCCTGATCATCGCATTCGCCGTGGCCGGCGCCGAGCACCAGGCCATCGTGCTGGCCGGCATGGCGGGACTGGTCAGTGGCGCGCTGTCGATGGCAGCAGGCGAGTACGTTTCGGTCAGTTCGCAGGCCGATACCGAGAAGGCCGACATCGCGACGGAGCGCCAGGAACTCGATGCGCATCCCGAGGCCGAGCTGCACGAACTCACGGCGATCCACGTCAATCGCGGACTTGAGCCGACCCTTGCGCGCCAGGTCGCCGAGCAATTGACCGCGCACGACGCACTGGCCGCGCACACGCGCGATGAACTGGGCATCTCCCACGAACTGCGCGCACGACCCTTGCAAGCCGCGCTCGCATCCGCCGCCGCGTTTGCGACAGGAGCGGTCTTGCCCCTGGTCATCGCACTGTTGACGCCGGCGCGTGCGCTGCCAGTTGTGGTGGCTGCTGCATCGCTGGGTTGTCTGGCCGGACTTGGCGCTATGGCGGCGCGTACCGGCGGCGCACCTGTGCTGCGCGGCGCGATTCGCGTGACCGGCTGGAGCGCGTTGGCGATGCTTGCGACCGCGTTGATAGGACGCTTGTTCGGAGTCTGACTTGGCTTTGCAATAGCGCAGCTACATACCGCTGGTGTCACCGGCACCGTGGAGTGGCTGCTTCAGCGCCGGCTCTGCACACGCGCCCGGGTACGATCGGGCGTCAGCCGATTGACGGCCACGCTGGTCAGGAAAGCAGATGGCACCGCTCTCTGTAGGAGCGGCGCAGCCGCGACCGGAATCGCACGTTGCAGGGTGGTCGCGCTTGCAGCGCTCCTGCGAGAGCATCACCTCCGCTACCGATACAAGCGCAGCGCCGGCAGCGGGCGCTTCGATTCAGTTTGCCGCGCAAGCGACGCTCAGCACGAACGGGGGCTTGTCGACTGAGGATCGAAGGCAATCAGGAAGAGTTTGGTTTCCGGACCATCGGCGCTCATCTGCACCATCTTCTCGAAGCGCAGGCCGAGCTTTTCAAGTACGCGGATCGATGCGTGGTTGCCCGGCGAGACGATTGCGGCCAGTCGCGGCAGCGCGAGCGTCTCCTGCGCATGGCGGAGGACCGTAGCGCAGGCTTCGATCGCATAACCCGCGCCGCGGAACTGGGGCAGGAACGCGTAACCGATGTCGACATCCTGCAATGTGTCGCGCTTGATCAGGCCACACAGGCCGATCGGCGTGGCGTCGGTGTTGAGTTCGACCAGATCAAGGCCGAAGCCGTGGCGCAGATGGCTCGCCGCCGGCCCGTTCGCGATATAGGCGCGCGCATCATCGAGCGTGCGCACGCCCTTGTCGCCGATGTGCAGGAGCCACGCCGGATCGTTCAGCAGTTCGAGGATGAATGGCGCATCGGAGTCGCGCAGTTCGCGCAAGGTCAGGCGTTCGGAGTGGATCATCGTCGTGGGCAGTCCCGTGAATGCAGGTCTATTCCAGGTCTTCCTCAAAGCGCAGATGTTTCACGCTGCGCCCGTTGCGGCGCACGAGTTTCAGCGCCTCGATGCCGATCTTGATGTGTGCCTCGACGAAATTCGTCGTGATCAGCTTGTCGCTCGCTTCCGTCTTCACGCCGTCCGGGACCATCGGCTGATCCGACACCAGCAGCAGTGCGCCGCACGGGATGTGATTGGCGAAGCCGGCCGCAAAAATTGTTGCGGTTTCCATGTCGATCGCCATGCAACGCGTCTTGCGCAGGTACTCCTTGAACGCGACGTCGTGCTCCCAGACACGCCGATTCGTCGTGTACACCGTGCCCGTCCAGTAGTCGTGGCCGAGGTCGCGGATCATCGTGGACACCGCACGCTGCAACTGGAACGCCGGCAGTGCCGGTACTTCAGGCAAAAGGTAATCGTTCGAGGTGCCCTCGCCGCGGATTGCGGCAATCGGCAGCACCAGATCGCCCAGCTGGTTCTTTTTCTTTAGGCCGCCACACTTGCCGAGGAACAAGGCGGCCTGTGGAGCGATTGCGCTGAGCAGGTCCATCATCGTTGCCGCGTTCGGGCTGCCCATGCCGAAGTTGATCAGCGTGATGCCATCGGCGGTCGCGTTCGGCATCGGCCGGTCGCGGCCCTGCACCGGTACGCCGTGCCATTCGGCGAACAGGTCGACGTAGTGGCCAAAATTGGTCAGCAGGATGTGCTCGCCGAATTCGGCGAGCGGCGTGCCGGTGTAGCGGGGCAGCCAGTTCTGGACGATATCGTTCTTGTTCTTCATCGGGCCTCCGTTGCGGACGCGATTATAAACGCGTGCGCAACGGCGATCGCGGGCTCAGTCGAAGCCGTTGGCGAAGATGCGATCGGTGCAGGCGGCGACCTGCGCGGGGTCGATCACGACATTGAATGCGGTATTCGCAGGAAATGGTACCGGCGAGCGCACCAGCCAATAGCCGACCGGAGTCGATGCGACGTTGTATTCGACGGTGAAATCCCCTGAGGCAGCCGCCGCATACGGGTCAATCACGCGCGTCACATGCACGTCGGCGCAGGCCACCTGGTTGATCAGCGGGTGATCGATCACTTGCAGATACGCGCCCATCGGGACGGCCAGTCGGAATGCGTTCGGGCTTGGCGGCTGTGCATAGACGTTGAAGCCGAGACCGAGTGGCATAGCAGCATGGTCAACGTTGGCGACGTACCAATGACCGGAACTGCCGACACCGTCCCACGAGACCGCAGTGGGATGATTGTCGTAGAGGCCGTCGAGGGAGAAGTTGTGGCGCACCAGCACGATGCGATCGGCAAGGCCATTCGTCGCGGGGTTGTCGATCTGGGTGGTCCAGGTGCCGATATTCGCTGCAGTCGCCATCTGCGTGAACACACCGCCGCCTGCGGCTGGCGCGAACACGTTCCAGCTCTTGCCGGCGACGATCGCGACTGAGGTGTCCTCGTCGTAGATTGTCCATCGCGCGGCGCCGCTGTACCAGACACCAAAGTCATCGTAGGTATTGGGGGCGCCTGCCACCGCGCGCCGCGTTGGCAACAAACGCGCTGAAGCAGCAAGTCCGGTTTGATCGATGCTAGTGACATGCGCATTCGTGTTGGCCGCACTCGCAACCTGCTCGAAGCTCAGGTCGCCTGATTCGTAGGCGCCGATGTCTACCTTCACACCTTTGACCCGACGCAGACCATCGGCGTCCGTGCTGGGAAGGCCTGCGTCGACCAGTGCGTTCGCGAGCAGGTTGCCATCCGCCGCGTCGATGCCGGGCGATCCTGTGGAGAGCCGCGGTATGCCCGTGGAGACCAGCATTGCCGGCGTCGTGATCGTGTGCGCACCCAAGGGTGCAAGATTGCCAGGTGCATTGATCAGGTTGTAGTCGTTGGCGAGGCCAGCGGTTATCGCGGCGGCGAACTGCAAGCCACGGTTGCTTGCGGTGATCACGTTGTTTGAAATATCGCCAGTGACCGACGCTACCGCCGTCGAGCCGTTCCACTGCGTCACATTGATGCCGTTGTAGCACCCGGACACCGTGTTGTTGATCGCCTCCGCGTCGATGCTGCCGTTGTTGACCGTGAAGCCCATGCCGCTTGGAAAATCGCCGCTACAGACGACGACATTGTTGATCGCCCGCACGGTGTAGCTGCTCGCGGTCGATGAGAACAAACCTTCGGAGAAGAAAACGCCGGCACGATTGAACCCGCCGCGCACCTCATTTGCGAACAGCCGCATGTACCCCGAGCCAGCTGGACCGGCTGCTGCCACATCGACCAGGATGCCTGCGCCGCTGGATGTTCTCCCGACGTCACCCGTGATCTTGTTGTAGGTGGCGTAAGTGTTCAGGGTTCCACCGCGGGCCACGAGTTCCAACAGCCCGACGTTGAGATTGGCGGGCACCGCGCTGATCCGGTTGCCAGACACACTGGCGTTGACGACGCCCGCACCCGACTCGATATGCAGATAGGAGGCCGCAGCCAGACCGCCACGCTCGATGACCATGCCGCTGACGTTGTAGGTAGCGGTGCCCGAGCCCGCGAACCGCAGACGCACATAGCCATCCGTTAGATGCAGTCGTGTCAACGTCAGGTTTACACCTGTGCCGGTCGTCGTCTCGGCGCTGATTGATCGTCCCGCTGCAAACTGCCCAACTGCGGAGGTGCCCGGGCCGGTCAAGGTCAAGCTGCGGCCGGAAAGGTCGATGTTCTCATCGACGGTCGCGGTGATCGCTATGCTGTCGGTGTCCACCGCGCCGTCGATGCAGGCCTGCAAGGTTGTCGCACAGGGCGCTGCCCCGGGCCATGTGCGCGATGTTGCGTGGGCGCCAGCTGGCGCGGATCGCCGGCCTGACCTACCTGATGACCGCGACGCGCAACCTGACCTGCGGTGCGC
>JBDTWV010000012.1:0-16542 GCA_040006495.1 Dokdonella sp. | reverse complement strand
CGCCGGGCACGCCGAGCTTGCGGATATTTCCCTGCAAGCCGATGCCGAGGATCACGCGCTCGGCTTCGATGATCGAGCCGTTGGCGCACTTGAGCTCAAACAAGCCGTCATCGCGACGACGAATACCGGCGACCTCATGACCATGGCGCACATTGATTTTCAGGCGTGCGCTGGAGTCGTCCCAGCCGCTGAGGATCGCCTCGCGCGATCCAGCCTTGAACGGAACCGGCGAGCGCAGCGGCAGGATGCCGGGTTCGTCCATCACGAACTTGCCTTTCTGGTATCGGTAGATGGTGTTGGACAGGTGCGGCTCGGCTTCAAGAAGCACATGCGACACGCGGCGTTCGGCCGCGCGCGCCGCCGCAGACAAACCGGCGGGCCCCGACCCGACCACAGCAATCCTGAAACGCTCGACCATTACCAGATCCTCTGCCGACCATCAGATGATAACGGAGTTTCTGTCGAGGCGAAGAATCGCGGCGAGGTACGCTGCAGCCGTGAATTGCCTCTTTGTATACTTAGCAAAACAGCGGTCCGGCCCCCAGCGTAACCGAGACGTGCATTGTCGCTCACGCTGCCTCACCATCGCTGTCGTCTGCGGCGACCCGGTCGCCGCAAACATGTATGCTTGGAGCACTGCTGCTGCGTCGGTGCTGCACCGCCGCATACTACGTATGGGGATACGCAATCATGAGAATCTCTACAGTCGCAATCGCCTGCCTGATCGCGTTGGCAGCGGCGTCCGCGCAGGCCCAAGAAGCGGCAGACTGGTCTCCGTTTGTGACCAAGGGACATGCTGTCGAGGGCATCCAGCCGATTGACGCGATGATGATGGTCGACTGCCTGTTGCCAGGTCAGGCGCGCCGCTCGGGCATGGTTTCGTACATCGGCCCACGCCTGCCAGTGAAGACCACCGCCAAACTGTGCGAGATGCGCGGTGGCGAATACGTCGCCTACGATCGCGCCACGCTGAAATCGAGCGTTGCGGTGTGGATGGACAAGGCCAAGGAGGGTGACGCGCAAGCCCAATATTTCGTGGGGGCGCTATACGAGAAGGGCGTCGATCAGGCACCCGATTACGCGCAGGCCGCCGACTGGTACCGCAAGGCCGCGGCGAGTGGATCGATCGAGGCCAAGCTCTCGCTCGCTGCGCTGATGGAAGTCGGCCACGGCATGCCGGCCGATCCGACCGGTGCGGTGAACCTCTACCGTGAAGCGATGGGCATCAAGAGCGGTGACCTGGTCAGCAGCGAGGAAGCCGACAAACGCGTCAGCGCAGCCGATCAACGCGCCGCCGACCTATCCAAACAGCTCGAAGCGCAAAAGGTCGCGAACGATGGCGAAATCGCCCGCCTGCAACAGGACATCGCGTCACTCAAAAAGAGCAATGCGCAACACGCCAGCGATCGCGGCAAGCTGGCGAGTCTGGAAAAGGCACTGCGCGCATCACAGGAGCAGCGCAAGAGCACGGTCGACAAACTGGCCCAGGTTCCGCAGGGAGCGCAAACGCGCAGTGTTTCCAAGGTAGAAACCTCGCGTGAGACGGCCGTTCCGGTGGCTGCCGCGGGCGCGAACTTCGGCCGCTACCACGCGTTGATCATCGGCGTTCAACATTATGCCGACTACGAACCACTGCGCACGCCAATCAACGATTCCAAGGCGGTGGCCGATGTGCTGAAGAGCCGTTATGGCTTCCAGACCACGGTTCTGCTCGATCCCGATTTCTCCGCGATCGTCGGCGCCATCGTCAAGCTGTCCACGGAACTTACCCCCGACGACAACCTGCTGATCTATTTTGCGGGCCACGGCGTGCTGGATGCGGGCCAACATGGCTTCTGGCTGCCGCTCGACGCACAACCTGAGAACCGCAGCCCGGCTCTGCCGACCGCAACGCTGGCCGAATTCCTGCGCATGTTCAAGGCGCGCAGCGTGCTGGTGGTTGCCGACTCGTGCTTCGGCAGCGCGCTGTCGACCAGCATCGGCCGCTACATGGGCGGCCCTGCGGTCTATGCGAGCGACATCCCGAGCGGTTACCTCGAGCGCAAGGGACGCTACGTGCTCGCGTCGGGCGGCCTCAAGCCGGTCCTCGACCAGGCCGGCGACGGCCATTCCGTGTTTGCCTCCGCTTTGCTCAAGGTGCTCAAGCAGAACAACGCGATCCTGACCCAGAGCGGGCTCGAAAAGGCACTGGCTGGCCCGGTGCAGGCCGAGTCCACCGGACTTGGCCTGACTCAGACGCCCGAACTCAAGAAGATGCGCGAGGCTGGCGATACGGGCGGCGCATTCTTCCTCGTTCCGCGCGGAACCGGGAGCGCGACCGCCGGCGGCGCCGATTGATTTGACACCGCAGCGCGCGCCGGATGCCTGCATCCAGCGCGCGTTTCGGGCTAGGGAACGGATGAAGTAACGCGCCGGCCGAACCGGAACGTATGCGAGTTGCGACCGATGATCCGCGCTCGGATTGCGGGCAACACAGGGGTTGGTATCGACAAACTGGTGCGAGGACGCGAGCGTCGGCTCGTCACGCCAGGTCGAAATGTCCACGATAGGGGAAACACCACATGAATCCGCATCCAACCCGATCCACTCGTGTCGCAGATTTGCGCGTGAATCCGATCTGGCCGATGGCAGCGCTGGCCGCTGCGCTGCTGGGCGGCATCGGGACCGACGCGGCGATCGCCCGAGCAGCCGACAGCGCACAGAAGTCCGCCGTCATCGCACTCGACGCGCAGGCATCACGTAAAGCCCTCGACCGCGGCACGCAGACGGTCTACACGATTTCCCTGCGCAACCGCGGTCAGGCTGATGCAGCCGGTGCACGTCTGGTCGCGGCATTGCCGGTCGGCATCGACGCGGCGACGTGGACCTGTGCTGGCGCCGCCGGAGCGCGCTGCCCGCGCGCGACCGGCAGCGGCGCGATCGACGCCACGATCACGGATATGCCCGCAGGCGGAATCCTTCTCTACACGGTCGATGCTCGCGTCGCCGCCGCGCCGCCGCCGTTGGTAAGGAACACGATCCGCGTGGAGCTTCCCAAGGGCGCCAGCTGCGCCGACCGACAGGCTTCCCCGTGCACTGCACACCTCGATCTTCCGACCGGGCCTAGGGTCGACGTCCAACTCACCTCGAATGTCGTGAAACCCACAGCCGGCCAAGCGCTGGTCTACACGTTAACCGTGCGCAATCCCGGCAGCGTCGATGCGGCCGGTACCGTGGTGCGCGACCCGGTTCCCTTCGGTCTGACGCAGTTCGACTGGACCTGCACAGGCAGCGCGCCCTGCCCGCGCAGCAGCGGCAAAGGTTCACTGCATGAAGTGCTCGCGCAGTTTCCACCAGATTCCTCGTTGATCTATACGATCACGGCGAGGAGCGGCGCGCAGCCGCCCTCGCGCATCATCCACACCGCAACCGCCAATCCGCCGTATGCCGGCAGCTGCGGCGAAGGCAGCGCGATCCATGCGCCGCCGTGCGTGGCCAGCGCGGTCAACCTCATGGCTGCAAGTTGTGGAACAAGCGGACATGCCGCGTGCCCTGCCACATCGACGAAATCGCTCACGGCTGGTGAGGCAATCCTGTCGATCTCGCAATCAACCCTTGGCTACGGTGTTTCCAGCCCCGGCTTCAGCTATGTCGTGGATGTCGTTAACGCGGCCAGTTCGCCAATCGGCGCCGACGGCAGCGTGATCGACATTCAGGTGCCCAACGGTATTTCGAGCTTTGACGCCTGGTTCTGTACCAGGAATGGACAACCCTGCTCCATTGCCAACGGCACGGGCGCGGTGAATCAGACCCTGGATGTGTTGCAACCGGGCGACGATTACACCTTCACGATCAATGTCACCAAGAACCCCTCACCGCCCTCGCCCATCACCAATACGGTGACCGTGACGCCGCCCGGTACGGTGCCAACCCTGTGTGCACCGGGCAATACCGCGCCGCCCTGCGTGTCGCAGTTTTCGCTGGATCCCTACGCTGTAGCGACCCTCACGCTGCTCAATTCCAACAACGTCGGTAGCGCCAGCCCGGGCGCCCCCGTGCAGTACACCGTCTCCTTGAACAATCAATCCGGAGGTGCGTCCGCAGACGGCACCCTCCTCAACGACCCGTTGCCGAGCGGAATCGCATCGTGGTCATGGACCTGTGTCGCCAATGGCGCCGAATGCCCAGCCCTGTCCGGAACGGGCCCTCTGAACGAGACGCTGGCCGTCTTCCCTGCTGGTACCGGCGTCACCTATACGATTGATGCGATCGTCGCTCAGGGCGCTCCCGTCTATATCGAAAATATCGCGACTGCGACAGCCGCACCCGGGGTGACCGCGGTATGCAGCACGGGCGCATCCGCACCGTGCGGCGTCATTGACGTTCTGACAACCGTACCGGTCATCGTGGTGGGAAATAACGCGACCACCCCGCAAGCCACAGCGGGCGGCACCGTCAGCTTCATGCTCGATGTCGCCAATTTCGGCGCGCCGATCGGCGGCGTGCTGCACATCAGCGATCCGGTGCCGGCTGGCGTGGGTAACGTTACGTGGACGTGCTCGACGAATCAGGGACAGGGTCAATGCGAGGGCGGCAATTCCGGTACCGGCGCCATTTCGCAAGACATCACTCTTCTCGCGCCCCTGCAGACGGTCAGCTATGTCATCGATGGCGTCGTGGACACGCCAGCGCCCAATGCGATCGCCAACGTCGCGACCGTGACCCCACCACCTTCCAGCGTCTGCGGTGATGCATCCTTCCAGGGCCCGGGGCCACCGCCTACGTCAGCACCGCCGTGCGTCGCCGAAGCGTCGGTCTATTCCACAGCCGTCCTCGACGTCACCAAGACAGCCAACACCACGCAATTGGTGCCGGGAGGAGTCGCAACCTATACGGTGACACTGAGCGATGCGGGACTCGGCATCAGTGGCGCGCGTCTGTTCGACCCAGTGCCACCCGGTATCGACCACGTCGACTGGGTGTGCACGTCGTACTCGCCCGATATCACGTGTCCGGTAGCCTCGGGCACGGGTGATCTTGACCAGACATTCGGAAACCTTTTTAACGGCGCGAGCTTGGTCTATACATTGACCGCCCTGGTCAGCCAGACGGCGCTCGGCAGCGTGACCAATACCGCAACGGTGACTGCGCCCGCCGGATCCATCTGCAACGGAAGCTGTGCGGCAGTATCGACCCTGCCAGTCGCTCCGGTTCCCACGGCCGACCTCAAGATCACCAAGACCGCCGATGTAACGGTCGTGGCTCCCGGCGCCTCGATTGTCTACACGGTGACCGTCCTCAATGACGGCGCCGCGCCCGCAATGTCCACCCTCCTGTCAGACCCGATGCCCTCTGGCATCACCGCCTTCAGCTGGACCTGCGCGAGTGCTACCCAAGAGTGCCCGAATGCATCCGGTAGCGGTTCGATAGCGGAGACCATCCCGACCCTGACTGGCCAAGTGCAATATACGGTCACTGCGACGGTGAGTCCGGCCGTAGCGCAAGCCATCACGAACACCGCCACGGTCACGCCCATGAGCGGCGTGACCTGCAATCAATCGCTGTGTTCGGCCACGGCGACGGTTCCGATCCAAGGTCCAAACGTGGTCGTCACCAATTCATCGAGCGTGGCCGATGGCACTCCGGTGCTGGCCGGTCAGCCGATCCGCTGGACCCTGTCTGTCAGTAACGACGGAACGCCAACCGCAGGCACGCTGACCCTCACCGACACCTTGCCGACCGGTATCGAGGCAATCCACGTGACGGCCGATCCCGGCGCGCTCTGCACACCCATGCAACCCGCTCCCGGCAAGACCTTGGTGTGCACTATTGCAGCGGGCTTCACCGGAACCTTGCAAGTGGTCATCAATGCCGTCGTATCAGTCGACAGCACCGGCACGCTGCGCAACAACGTTACCGCGAGTGGAAGCGATCAACCGGCGTGCAACACCTGTTCGATCAGCAATCCGATCACGGTCGCCACCGGTGTGGCGCTCGGCAATCCACGCCCGTTCTCGGCCGCCGGCATCAACGGCTATCTGTTCGATCTGGTCAACCTGCGCGGCGCCGTCGCGGTGACGCTCACCGCCTCGCCCGCGAGCGCCGTGCAATTGTTCGGCAGCTATGCGATCGGATGCACGACGCGCAGCGACGGCGACGAAGTGGTTGTCGCCTGCCCGCCTTCATCGCCGACGCAGCAGCTCAATTGCAGCGGTGCGAAGTGCTCGATCGACACATTGGCGGCCGGGGAAACCATAACGGTGTTCGTCGCCGCCAACGGTTCGGCGACGCTCACCATCCAGGCGAATGCAAGCGGCGATGTTGTGCCTGAAAACAATTCGCTGCAGATTCCGCCACCGTCGGGGGCGCCATGAACGGGAAGATGAGGGTGGGAATCGGGAGACATGGGTTGTGTGCGGGACTGCTTGCAGGATGCGCCATGGCAGCAGGGCCTGCGCTCGCGTCAAATGCCTCGCAACTGGTAGTCGTACACAATAATGGGCGCGCCAGCTCGTTTGCCTTGCGTTCGAATGCAGCGCAGACCACGGCAGCCGCGTGCGACAGCAGCGATGTGGTGTTTGCATTCGTGGTAACGCCCACCGGCGGCATTACGCAGCTCAAGCTGCGTCGCGGCAAGGATTCGGACAGCCAGGTCGGCATTGACGTCAACCTTGCCTGTTCCAAAATCGAGGGCCGCGCGGTCATTCCTTTCGATGCCGGCGGCGGCACGGCGGTGCGTGGCAGCGATTACACCGCGACACCCGGGGTGGCCATGCTGCCACTCCACGCTGATGGGTCGGCAACCAGCACCAACGCAACCGTGTCGATCCAGTTGCTCAATGGTCCGAATGCGGGCAGCAACGAACGTACCTTCAATATCCTGCGCCAGATCGGCTCATTCCAAGGTGACGGCAGCAACGGGCAGCCGATCATTGGCAGCGTGCCGGGCAGCTCAACGCCGCTGGTCGTAGTCACTGTGCTTCCGGCGACGACCATCGACGGAGCTGCTGCAGCGGTCAACGGCCTTGACTCGGCCGCCCGCGAAGTCAGTGCGGCCGTGGCGGATTTCTGCAATCCAACCAATGGTCCCGGTCGAGCCAGCCCGGGCTGCCAATCCACTCGCCGCGCAGCCGACCTGATTGGCGATCCGGAAAACCCGACCGCGGTCAGGAATGTGGCGCAGACCGTCCTCGACAACAACCTGCGCGCGATCAGCCCGGACGAAACCACCGCCGTCGCGTTCAATGCTCGCCAGTTGGCGATCAACCAGCATGACAATCTGTCCGCGCGTGTCACCGCCTTGCACAGCCGCACCGCACCGGGCACTAGCGTGGCGGGGTTATCGCTGGTCAACAACGGTGTGCCGCTGTCACTTGGCGGCCTCGACAGTCTGCTCAATGCCGGCGATGACGATACGAGCACCAACCAGGCCAACGAGGAAAATCGGACTCTGCTCGGCGGCACGCGCTGGGGCTTCTGGGTCAATGGAACGCTCGGCGGTTCCAGTCGCGATCGCGCAGGCAGCAATTCGGGATTCGACAGCCACACCTGGTCGTTGACCAGCGGTGTCGACTACCGTTTCAACAGCCATTTCTTCCTCGGTGGCGCGCTCGGCTATTCCAGCTTCGACTCAAGCTATTCCGGCAATCAGGGGACGCTGGACGCGGACGCGCGTTCGCTGCATGTCTACACCGGTTATACGGCCGATTCCGGACTCGCCCTCGACGCATCGATGAGTTACACAACCAGCGATTACGATCTCAAACGCGCCATCGAGTTGTTCGCGCTGAGTGCCGATGGCACAAGCTACAGCTCGCTGGGACGCGACATCGCGCACAGCTCGCCGGGAGTCAGCCAGTTGTCGACCAGCCTCGGCGTGACCTACACGATCATGCGCGGAACCTGGACCTTCTCGCCGCAAGCGCAAGTGATGTACCTGCACTCGAACTTCGATGCGTTCTCGGAAAGTGGCCCTTCGAGTTTCAACCTCGCCTATCCGGGTCGCAGCAGCAACGGCACTTCGCTGTCCGCCGGCGTATACGTCGACAAGGCATTCGCGACCACGATCGGCGCATTTCGTCCGTATTCGCGACTGCTCTACTACTCCGACCGTGGCAGCACACCGGATTTGTTCGCCAATTTCGTCGCGCCCAATGCCGATGGCAGCCACACCAGCCTGCGCCTGACCACGCAGCAGCCTGATCGCCTGTATGGCACGATCGAAATCGGCCTCGGTTTCAGCCGGCCGATCGGCACGCGCACCTGGGACTTCAATCTCGCGGCAATGCAGTTATTCGATTCCGGCGACCTGAGCCGCTGGGCCCTGCGTGCCGACATGCGCGTGCCATTCTGACCAAGTTGCACGTGTCGCTGCGGCGCGCGCAACCCATCCCGACGCTACTGTGATTGCATCACCATGAGCACCGATCCGGCCGAACCCCATCCATCCGCCGCCACGCCGGACTCCAAACCGCCTGCGCACAGTGCACCGACGGTGATGACCAGTCCCAGCGCCGCCGCGATGCAGACCGTGTTGTCGATGCCGGCCGCGCTCGCGCCGCCGCGTCAGCAAGGCGGCGCTACCCGCCACTCGGCGAGTGCGCCACCAGCCACCGGCGCATCCAACATGCGCACGGCCGCCAGCGCCAGCGGGCGCTCCGAGTTGCCGGAGCGCGGGCAAGTCATCAAGGCGCGTTTCGAACTGGTGGAGGAACTCGGCCGCGGCGGCATGGGCGCGGTGTTTCGTGCTCGCGACATGCGCAAGGTCGAGGCGCTCGACCCGGATCCGTGGGTCGCGATCAAGTTCCTTTCCGCGACGCTCGACGGTTTCGAATTCGCGTCGGTGTCGCTGCAGCGCGAAGCCAAGCATGCGCAGACGCTCAATCATCCGAACATCGTCACGGTGTTCGACTTCGACCGCGACGACTCCCTGGTCTACCTCACCATGGAGGTGCTCGAGGGCGAGTCGTTGCAGCAGCGCCTGCATGATCGCGCGACGCGTCCGCTGGACGAGGAGGAACGCGATCGCATCGCGGCCGGAATCCTCGGCGGCGTCGCCTATGCGCATTCCCACGGCATCACCCATGCCGACCTGAAACCGTCCAACGTGATGGTCTCGGTCGGTGGCGAGCCGAAGATTCTCGACTTCGGCATCGCGCGCCGCCTCGAATACGACACCGTGTTCGATGCCGACGACATCGGCGCACTGACGGTCGATTATGCAAGTCCGGAAATGCTCGCGGGTGAGCGCCCGACGCCTGCCGATGACGTGTATGCACTTGGCTGCATCGTGTTTGGCCTGCATACCGGCAAGCATCCGTTCGATCACATGCGCGCCGATCAGGCACGCGATCTGGGACGCCGACCGGCGCGACCGCGCTCGATGTCGCCAATGCAGTGGCGCGCGCTGCGCAAATCGCTCGCGTTTACACGCAAGGAACGCTATGCGGATGCTGCGGCGTTCCGGCGGGCGTGGCTTGGGCTTGACTGGCGGCGCATCCTGATCGCCGCCACGCTGGCCGTTGCCGTGCTTGGAACCAGCGCATGGTGGCTGGCCGATCCGGTGCAAAGCTATCTCGCGCAGTCGCGGCTGGAGCCGCAGCAGAAGGTCGCGCTGGAGCGTGGCCTGCACGATGGAGCCGAATATCTCGCAGCCGGCTATGGACCCGACTCGATCTCCGCATTCGCCGAAGCATTGGCACTGGATCCCTACAACCGGCAGGCCCGCACTGGCGTGAGCACCGCGTTTGACCAGGCCAGCAAGGCAATGCCCGCCGCCGACTACCACGATTTCCTGTCCAGTCAGGCGAGCGAGCCGAAGAACCCGGAATGGATCCGCGACCTCGCCACGCGTCGCCTTGGCGACATTGTTGTGCACTAATGGAAAACCGGACAGCATGAGCGCCAAAGCAGCCATGCATCCGTTCACGCTGGCATACTAATGGCGGGGCTCGACTGCAGCGAGGGGAAACGCATGAATCGACGTCACACTATCGCACTGACGGTGCTGCTTGCAGCGCAATGCTTCGCCGCGCTTGCACACGCGAGCGCGGTCGACATGATCGACGCGCACAAGCACCTTGGCGTGGCCAGCTGCGCCAACAGCGTTTGCCATGGCGCCTCGCAACCGTTCCGTGATTCGGACGTAATGCAGAACGAGTTCGCGATCTGGCAGGAATCGGATCCGCACGCTAAGGCGTACCAGACTCTGCAGACTCCGAAGTCCAAGTCGATTGCCAGCAAGCTTGGACTCGGCGACCCTACCCAGGCGAAAGTCTGCCTCGACTGCCATGCCGACAATGTCGCCGTGCACCTGCGCGGCGAGCGCTTCCAGATCAGCGATGGGGTCGGCTGCGAAGCCTGTCATGGGGGGTCCGAGCCGTGGCTCAACTCGCACGCGGACCGTTCGGTCACGCACGTGGCGAACCTCGCCAACGGCCTGTATCCGACCGATCAGCCGATCGCGCGCGCCCAGCTTTGCCTGTCGTGTCACATGGGCGAAAAGCAGCGCATGATCACCCATCGAATCATGGGCGCCGGCCATCCGCGCCTGTCATTCGAACTCGACACGTTTACCTGGTTGCATCCGCATTACCAGATCAACGACGCCTGGATCAAGCGCAAAGGGGAGTGGAACGGCGTGCGCGACTGGGCCGTCGGCCAGGGCGTTGCCGCAGGCAACCTGCTCGGACTGCTGACCGATCCGAAGACCGGATGGAACGGTATTTTCCCGGAGCTGACCCTGTTCAACTGCCACGCTTGCCACCGACTGATGAACGGCAATCAATGGGGTCCGCGCCCTGGTACAGGCCTTGGCCCCGGCGCCGTACCGCTGAACGATGCGAATCTGGTCATGTTCCGCCACGTGCTCGCGCCCGTCGACAAAGCCGCCGCGGCGCGCGTCGGCCGCGAAACCCGCGCGTTGCATGGTGCAACCACACAAGGCCGAGACGCGACGCTGGCCGCGGCGCGTCGCTTGCAGGCGACGCTGACCGAACTGCTGCCGAAAGTCTCCGCATTCGATTACGGACCCGGCCACTTCAACGCGATCCTGGCGAGCATCGAAGCCGATGCCAAGCGTGGCGAATACCGCGACTATGCGGCGGCCGAACAAGTCGCGATGGCAGCGCAGTCGCTGACCGTCGCGTTCGAGAACGACGGCAAGCTCGATGCGGATCGTGCCGCTGTGCTGCACGCCCGGCTCGATGCGGTCTATGCGACACTCAAGGACGAAAACCGCTACGACATGCGCAAGTTCGACGCCGCGCTCAAGGCGCTGCAGGATCGCATGCCCTAGAAGGTCGCCCACATTTTCGGTGACGCGCTGTCGCTGAGCAAACCGGTTCGTCGTGCCGTGGTGGGAGCGGTGGAAACCGCGATGTCCTTAGAAGCGCCAGAGCAAGCGCTTCGCGCCTGCTGCCGGCGCTCCCACAAAGGCCGGCGACGGGATGTTTGATAAAAGTCTGTCGGACCGAGCTAAGCGCTTCCCGACGGCGAAGCAGGTCAATTTCCCAGACCCCAGCGCCGGTGTGGGCGCCGCAGGCGGCATTCCACGAGGCACGACGTCGATCTTCACGCGCCCGGTCTGACCCGCTCCCAGTCGTTGCCAATAGGCGACTGACCGCTCTTTGGCGTATGCTTCGCGACCTTTTGCGGCACTGCCGCATTTCCGCCCACGCGCGCTATCGGCGCAGTGCGAGCGCCACGAATCAGGAGTACAGCATGGGTTTGGGACGCGTTACCGCCGGCGCCAAAGTACCCCACGAAATCAATGTCGTCATCGAGATCCCAAAGGACGCCGAGCCGGTCAAATATGAAGTCGACAAGGCCAGCGGCGCGATCTTCGTCGACCGTGTGTTGTCGACTCCGATGCGCTATCCGTGCAACTACGGCTATGTGCCGCAGACGCTCGGCGGTGACGGCGACCCCCTCGATGCGCTGGTGATCCTGCCGCTGCCGCTGGTGCCCGGTTCGGTGATTCGCTGCCACCCGGTCGGCATGTTGCGCATGAGCGACGAGGCGGGTGCGGACGAGAAACTCGTGGTCGTGCCGCATCCGAAGACGTTTGCCGGCTACGCGCACATCAGTGACATCGCCCAGGTTTCGCCGCACTGGCTGGAACGCATCGGACACTTTTTCGAGCACTACAAGGATCTCGAAAAGGGCAAGTGGGTCAAGCTTGAGGGCTGGGCCGACATGAAATCGGCAAAGCAGGAAATCCTCGACAGCGTGGAACGCTACCAGTCGGCGGCCAAGTAGCAGCAGCGCGCAGACGAACTCAATCGTCTGCGCTTTCGTCGCTGGCGTCGCCAGTGCGCAAATTGGCCGGGTCGACGCCAGACGCGACGGCTGCCCGCGCATTCCAGATCGACACTTGTACGCCGCGGAATGCCTGCGTGTACAGCGGCGCAGCGCGATAACGGAAGCGCGGATAGAAACTGATCACGAGGCCATCCGGATGCGTCTGCGCCCACGCCGCAAGCTCTTCGTCGGTGCCCAGTGTTGGCACCGGTTGGGTGAGTCGCCCGGCGAACTCGTAGACGCCGTGATGCCAGCCCATGCTCACGATCGGCTGGCCACGCGCCTGCGCCGCATGCACCTGCATCGCGACGTCGCGCACGTCATAGCGGACGCCCGGGCCCTGGATGATGGCGAGCTTGAACACCAGCAGGCAACCCAGCACCGCAAGCGCAGGCCAAGCCGGATGCGACATCCTGCGTGCGAATGCGAGCAGCGCCACACCGATCAAGGCGACGATCACACCCCAGCCGACCCAGACGTCGCCGAAGAATGCGCTTTCGCCATGCGCCGCGGCATAGTGCGGCAAATACGCGAGTGCGATGCCAAGCGCGATCAGCATCAGCGCAAACAAATTCGAACGCACGCGCCAGTCGCCCCGATCGAGTGCAACCGCAACGGCGAGCGCAACACCGGGAATCATCGGTAGCAAATAGTGCGGCTGCTTGCCAGCAACCAGCGACCACGCAAGAAACGTCGGCAGCACCCATACTGCGGCTAGGCGCAGCGCTCGCTCGCCCTGCAGCATTCGCAAGCGCGCCCAGCTGCCGCGCAACACCAGCGGCCACGGCAACAACATCAGTGGGAATACGACGAAATACCACCACCACGGCCGTCCGTGCGCGCTTGTTCCCTTCACGCCTTCGATGCGATCAACGGTCTGGCTCAGGAAGATCGCGTGCGCGTAATCGGAGCCGCCGTGCAACGCCGCGGGGATTGCCCAAGCCAGTGCAATCGCTGCCCCCAGTACAAACGCCACCCCGAGTGCACCGAAATAGCGCACACGCGAAACCTGTAGCGTCTTTGCACTCCACCAAGGTACGCACAACGCGGCAAATGCGATGGTGAGCAGCATTGCCGGTCCCTTGGCGAGAATGCCAAGGCCGATCGCGCTGCCGACGATCAGCACGCCGCGACGCAGGCGACCGCCGGCGAGATCACACAAGCCGTGCATGACCAGCAGTACGCACGTCACCAGCAGCACATCGAACATGATCTGGTTGGCGAAGCCCGCGAAGTAGACCGCGCCGAGCAAGATCCACATCGACAGCCGCGCCGTCGCGACCGACGCAGTCAGGCGTAGCGTGAGCCGATGCATCAGGATCAGGCTGAGCGCCGAACACGCGAGGACCATCGCGCGCGCGGTCCACGCGTGCACACCGGTCAGCAGCCAGCCAATGTTGATCAGCCAGAACAACAGTGGCGGCTTGTGCGCATAGGTCGAGCCATTGAGATGCGGAACCAGAAACTCGCCGGTCTGGCGCATTTCCCAAGCGACCGCGAGGTAGCGCGTCTCGTCGATTGGCATCGGCTGCAGCATGAACACAATCGGCAGCAACAGCAGCAGGCCAACGAGGAGTGGATGGTCAAGCACGGCGCGCACGAGCGGGTGCTCGGTACGCAGGGGAGGCACCGGGAAATTCTTCACAGGATCAATACAAACGGAAAGGCGGAATCTTGGCATGCCGGCACGCAGCCTGTCGCGCCGGACAAGGGATCGCGCCTTCCGGCGCTCCCACTGAGCGGGACGCTTGCTTCGAGCGGGAGCGCCGGAAAGCGCCATGCGTTGAAGCCCTACCCTTCATCCGACTGGATTGCTGTTCGGCATGACACGAAGAGCATCGCGACTTCGCCCACTCCCACTCAAGCGCGGCAATGGGATCAACCGCGCTTGAGCAACTCGCGCAGATCGATCACCGCCGCATTCGCGCGTGAAATGTAATTGGCCATCACCAGAGAATGGTTGGCGAAGAAGCCGAATGGACTGCCGTTGAGGATGATCGGGCTGTGCACCGGCTTCTGCGCCTCCTCCAGCTCACGGATGATCTGTTTCAGGCTGACCGTCGCATTCTTGCGCTCCAGCGTCGGCCCGAAATCCGCCTGCATCGCCTGCAGTTGTTCGAGCAACGCCCAGGTGTAACCCCGCGACTCGTAGAAGATATCGTCGATCTTCGACCAAGGCGTACGCACCATCTGCTGGCCGTTTCCGCTGGCCGGCGTGGTCCCGTCGACCGGCGCATCGCCTTCGAGCTGCAGCTGCCCGACGCTGGCCGAAAGCCGCTGCGACAGGCTGCCGAGGCGCCCCGACACCAAATCAAGATAGTCCGCCAGATTGTCGGCTCGCGCGTAGAACTGCGCACCGTTCGGATCGTTCTTGCCGAGCCGCGTGAAGTACCCGTCGAAATGCGCGATCGCCTTGCGGTACTGGTTCTCCGAACTCGGCAGCAACCAGCGGTCGTTGGGGCTGGAGAACAGCGGATCGGCCTCCTTGAGATCGATGTCCTCCTCGGACTGAGATTGAGAACGCGCGAATTTGTTGCGCATCTCGCGGGCCAGATCACGCGTTGCGGTGAGTACGCCGAACTCCCAATTCGGCACGTTGTCCATCAGCACGCCAGGAGGAAATTTGTCGTTGCTGAGGTAGCCACCGCGCTTGTCGAGCAGGGTTTGTGCCGACGTCATCAGCGCCGACGTGGTCACGCTGCCGGTAACGACCGGCTCGTTCTTCGCCGCGGCGCGCGCATGTGTCGTTGCGACCACGTCGAAATGTGCAGGCTCATAACTCCACCACCACATCATTGCGAGTACGCCGACGACATAGATAGCCACCACCAGGCCGACGCCGCGCCACAACCATGACCGCGCAAGCGGCATCCTCAATGATGTTTCCACTATTCCCCCAAATGCCGATGGTGTCGTTGTGCCGTGACGCAGGCTCGCGCCTCGGCGCGAGCCTGTATGCCGAGTCAGTGGCAGTTATTTTTTCTTCGTCTTGCCAGAGACTTTCGACGCGCCACCCGCCGGCTTGGCAGGTTCGCCCTTCTTGCCGAAGTCTTCCATCAGCGTCTTCATGTCCTCGGCGTGCTCCTCCTCCATCGCGAGGATCTCTTCGAGCATGCGCTTGGTCGTGGTGTCGGCGTCGCCGATGTAATTGATTATCTCGCGGTAGCTGTCGATCGCGATGCGCTCGGCGACGAGGTTTTCCTCGATCATGCCGGCCAGGTCATCAGGTACAACGAACTCGGAATGGCTGCGCCCCGACAAGCCGTCCGGGGAAAAATTCGGTGTACCATCGAGCTGGGTGATGCGCTCGGCGATCTGGTCGGCGTGCACCTGCTCCTCGTTCGCATGCTCCAGGAATTCCGCGGCCACGCTCTTGGCGTTGATGCCCGAGGCCAGGAAGTAGTGCGCCTTGTAGCGCAGCACGCAAATGATTTCGGTCGCCAGCGCTTCGTTGAGCAGCTTCAGCACGGTCTGGCGATCGAGCGTGTAGCTGTCGGTGACGGCGCCACGCACCATGTGCTCACGGGCACGACGGCGGATCGTCTTGATGTCGGAAAGGAAGGGTTTTGCGGCCATGCCTTGCTCCTTGGATTGAGTGGAACTGCGCGTTGCGGTATTGCGCCTGTGCCATCGCGACCGCGACGGAATCAAGCTCTGAGCGATCTTACGCCGGGCAATACGCATTGAAGATGAACGCACGCAACACGTGCAGTTCCTTTGCAGGAGCCGGCCAGCTGCCGCCGCTTCTTCCACATCCGAAGTGCTCCCACAAAGCCGCACTGTCGTGCAGAAGTGCCCAAACTCAGCCCGGCGAATAGAGTTCCGCACCCTTGGCGCGGAATTCCGCTGACTTTTCCGCCATACCCTCGCCTATCGCCTCGCTCTCGCCAAGGCCGTGCTCCTTCGCATAGTCACGCACGTCCTGGGTGATTTTCATCGAGCAGAACTTCGGCCCGCACATCGAGCAGAAGTGCGCGGTCTTGTGAGCGTCCTTCGGCAGGGTCTCGTCGTGGAATTCCTTGGCCTTTTCCGGGTCGAGGCCCAGATTGAATTGGTCGTCCCAGCGGAACTCGAAGCGAGCTTTCGATAGCGCGTTATCGCGCGCCTGTGCGGCCGGATGCCCCTTGCCGAGGTCGGCCGCATGCGCGGCGATCTTGTAGGTGATGATGCCGTCGCGCACGTCCTGCTTGTTCGGTAAGCCGAGGTGTTCCTTGGGCGTCACGTAGCAGAGCATCGCGGTGCCGAACCAGCCGATCATCGCCG
>JBDTWV010000011.1:0-16686 GCA_040006495.1 Dokdonella sp. | reverse complement strand
GACCGACCGAGGTCGAGCCGGTGAACAGCAGGTGATCGAACGGCAACGCGGCGAAGGCGCGGGCAACAGTGTCATCGCCTTCGATCACGGTGACTTCGCCTTCGGGGAAATAGCGTGCAATGAGTTGTGCGAACAACGCCGAGAACCGCGGCGTGTGCTCGCTCATCTTGACCAGCACGCGATTGCCCGCAGTCAGTGCGTCGATGAGCGGCCCGATGGCGAGATACAGCGGATAGTTCCACGGCACAATCACGCCGACCACGCCCACCGGCTGCGGGACGAGCTCAGTGCGCGCGGGCAGGAACATCAGGCCAGCCCACCGCCGTCGCGGACGCATCCAGCGGCGGCCATGCTTTAGCGAGTGGCGAATGCTGGAAATGCTCGGAAAAATTTCCAGCAGCGCAGTCTCCTCGGCCGGACGATGGCCGAAGTCGGCGCTGATCGCGGCCGCGATCGCATCTCGGTTGTCACGGATCAAACTTTCCAGTGCGCGCAATCGCGCCGAGCGCAACGGCCACGCCGGAAACGACGCCTTGGCATGCGCTGTGCGCGCGGCTGCAAAGGCTTCGGCGGGAGTCGGACCGTTGGGATGCGCGGCGTCGATGTGATTGTCCGAGGGCATGGGGCGAGTAGTCGATCAGGACAAAGTATCGAGCACCGCGGCAACACCGCGCTCGAGGCGGACATCCAGCGGCGCGTCGGGAAGCGGACCTAGTGCGCTCCAGCGAGCCATCAGGTCGGCCAGTTCATCGGTGGGTGATTGCGTCTGGCCCCCGCGCATACGTGCTGCGAGCCGTTCCACCTGCAGGACGCGCCGCTGTTCGCGATCAGCCGCATCAGGCTCGATACCTGCAAGAAACTCAAGTTCGAGCAGGAGTTCTCGCGCTGCTGCAGACGCCTCATCATCGAAATCCGAAGGCGCGCCGTCCAGCGATGCTTCAAAGCGTGCGTCCAGCAGCGTCGCGGCGATATCGGTGGCGGCGGCGTCGTTCCATCTTGCACGCAATGCATCGAGCGGTTCGATTTTGTTTTCAGCCGCGCGACACAGGCGATAGCGCGCCAGCCACGTGTCGAACCGTGCGTGCCGGCGTGAACGCTCTGCTTGCTCCGCAGCTGCGCGCAGCTGCGATTGGGCAGCTGCAAAGCGGCGATTGAGGTCTTCGTCGCGAACCCGCAACGCATCCCATGCGGCCTGCAGCCGACCGGATGCACCGCGATCGATGGGAGAGGCCGCAGTGGCGAGCGCCTCAAATTCAGTGCACAACGTTTCAGCCTGCGTGCGCGTATCGGCCTCGCGCGCCGAACGTTCGGTACGCTCGGCGTCCAGACCTGCGAATACTGCGTCGATTGCGCCACGGAAAATCTTCCACTGCGACTGGTCGCGCGCGCGCCGCCCATTGCCGGCGCGTTGCCAGCGCTGTTGCAGGTCGCGTATTGCAGCGACAGCGCCGCGTTGCGGTGTATCGGTGGCGAGTGCTTCGGCTTCGTTGATCAGCACGGCTTTGGCCTGCTCGACATCTTGGTCGCGCCGCGTGACCCGCGCGTCCAGCGCATCGAGGCTGGTCTTCAAACGTGCCGCCAGGGCTTTGCGTTCACGCGGTTCGACGCTGTCGAGGCTACGCAGCGCCTCAACCATTTCGCGTCTCAACGTGATGATGCCGGCCCAATCGGAGCTGTCTTCGGCGAACGCCGCGCCGCGATCTAGCAACGCATTGACTTGCTGCGCGTGCGACTGGCGCAGTTCTTGGCGCTTCTTGAAATAGTCCTGAGTGGGTGCCATCGCGGCGCGACATGCGCCATGGAAACGCCGGGCAAGGCTGCTGGGTTTGGCCGAGGTGCGAGCCTCCGCGGCATCGAGGCGCGTCCATTCCGCTTGCGCCTCGCGCACCCTCGATGCAACCGCATCCGGATGTATGCCGCTTGCGGCGATCGCATCGATCTCTTCACAGAGTTGACGACGACGCTGGTTGTCGGCCCACTGCTGCCATTCGCTGAGTTGGGCGTAGCGCTTGTCGATATCGATCAGATGCTGCGCAAGTGCGCGCGGCAGCGCGGCCTTGATGCGCCGGCGCAGGTCGTCGATGCGTGTCTTGGCCGCGTGTGCCTGGCTGCTCGCACCCGCTTCGAGCGCGGCGTCGGCCACACCCAACGCAGCGTCGAGTTCGCCGATCAACGCTTGCTGCTGTTCCTGCTTCTGCCGTTGCTCGGCTTTCGCTTCGTCGAGCGACGCGGTGAATCGCGCTTGTGCGATCAGCACCGCCGCGACGGCTTCGGCATCGGCCTGCGTCGAAACCGCCTCCAGGCTGGGTTCGCAGTCGATATCGCCCGCTTCGGCGTCGATCGACTCCTCGGTGGCCGCGGTGTCGCCAGAGGGCGTCTCGACATTCGGCTCCGGCGTTGCCATCGGTGCGCTGCGGCTCGCCACCAGCAAGTTCAGTGCGGTTTGATAGCGTGCTTGCAACGGCGCCGGGATCATCGCCTCGACAGCGGACCAGCGCGCCGCAATCTGTGCCTCGACATCGGCATGCGCAGGGTTGCGGATTAGTTGTTCAAGCTGCTCGCATAGCTGGCGCGCGCGCTGTTCGACAGTCGCATCATGACCGCGCGCAATGCGCAACGCGTCGATGCGTTCGCGCGCGGCGCGGCTGACCTGCTTGTCCGATGTGCGCGCGCGTTCGACAAGACGCGTGAGCTGCGCTTCGTCGTCGATGCGCGCGACCAGCGCAACTCGAATCGCCGGATCGCCATCGTTGATTGCCCGCTCCAGCAGCACAGCCGGGCGTGAGGTACGCTCCAGCGCGGCTTGGCGCATGGGTGCTTCGGGCGCATTGCGTGCGATGTGGACGATGAGTTCGGCATCTTCCTGTGCCTTGAGCAGGCGCAGGCGTTCGACCAGTGGAGGGGACGCTGCGTGCGTGCCGGTGAGCAAATCCAGCCACAACGCTCGCGCCTGCGTGCGCACGCCAGGATCGACGTCATCATGCGCCAACCCTTGCACGATACCGGGATCGGCGAGCCGCTTCATCGCGGCCAGGCGCACGTCCGCGTCGGCATCCTCGCGTGCAAGGCGACCGAGGTTGGCCACCAGTTCGCTGTCCGAATCGTGCATCACGGCAGCACGTCGGATTGCGGCGTCCTTGGACAGCCAGCGCGGTTTGCTTAGAAATACAGGTAGTTTCATCGGTTCAGAGCAGGTTCTTGATGATGTGGAAGCCAGCTGCGTATTCGCCGATCAGGGTGCCGATCGTGACGAACATGAAGTTGAGCAGGGTGCGTGCGATACGATTTTTCCACCATCCGGTCCAATGCGAAACGTCATCGCGCAAGGTGTCGAAGTCAGCTACGCGCGGTTTGCGCAGCCATGCTTCAACGCCCGCACTGATTGCGGAGGCTGGAACACCGGGTCGGAAGGGCTTCAACGGTGCGGCGATGAACGCAGCGATCACGCTGAGCGGATGTGCTGCAGCGGCGATCGCACCGAGCGCGGCGAAGCCTCCAGTGAACAAGGTCCACGCGAGCAATGCGTCGGTACCTGCGCGAACGCCACGCGTGAACGTGAAGGCGATCGCAGCGGCGATGATCAGAAACACGCCGAGCGCAACCCATTTTGGCCACCGCGATGCGGGCGGTAACTTCGACAGTTTGTCGAGCAGCGGCCTGGGCATCTCGTTTTGAGCGACGAGTTCGCGTTCGATGCCGGCGAGGTGGCCTGCACCGATGACCACGAGGACGCGCTTCACTGCGCCATACGCGCTTTGTTCGCGTAATCGGGCGGTCATGAAGCGGTCGCGTTCGCCGATCAGTGCGTCATACAGCGGCGGCGATTCGCGCGCAAACTCGTTGAACATGCTGCCGAGCAGGTCGCCTTGCTTGAGCTTCTCGATTTCGTCCTCGCTGACCTCTTCACGAGTCAGCAGGCTCGCACCGAGGCCGCCGACGATCGACAGGCGATCGACGAAGCCAACACTGCGGTACGCGCGCTTGAGCGTCACGCCGATCTCGCGATCGATCAGCCAGATCGGCAAATGGCGTGCTTCCGCGCCATCGATCGCGGCCTTCATCTCGGCGCCGGGCTCGATGCCGAATTGCTCGGCGAGGCGGCGCTGAAACGCGGACAGGGCAAGATTTGCGGCGACCAATCCAACCTTGCCTTGACGGATAACCTGGAACAGATCGAGCTTGCGGAACGCTTCCGGGTCGCGCATCGACTGGAAGCGCGGTTCGCACAGCTCCACGGCGACCGCGTCGAATGTCTCGCGGTCGAGGATCGCGCGTACTGCATCAGCGCTCACCCGCGAAACATGCGCGGTGCCGAGCAGCACGTATTCGACATCGCCGCGGCGTACGCGTGCGATCGGCTGATCGGCGAGTGCGTCACTTGGCGTGATGGCGACGGCAGGAGCTGGATCAGGCATCTGTAAAATTGTCTCGGGGCCGGGCGCGTTCAATCTCGATACCTCTTGCCGAGGTCGGCATACGCATCGATGCGACGGTCGCGCAGGAACGGCCAGATGCGTCGGACGTTCTCGCTGCGGGCGAGGTCGATCTCGGCGAACAGCAGCTCTGGGCGATCGCTGGACGCCTGTGCAAGGAATTCGCCCTGCGGCCCGACCGCGAAGCTTGATCCCCAGAACGTGATGCCGCGGCCAGCATCCGGCGCGGCTTCAAAACCCACCCGATTGCACGCGAGCAAAGGCAGGCCGTTTGCGACGGCATGGCCGCGTTGCACGGTGATCCAGGCGTCGCGCTGGCGATCCTTCTCCATCTGTTCGTCGCTAGGGTCCCAGCCGATTGCAGTTGGATACAGCAATAGGTCCGCACCGGCTAGCGCCATCAGGCGCGCGCCTTCGGGGTACCATTGATCCCAGCACACCAGCACGCCGAGTTTGCCGACTGAAGTCGCGATCGGTTCAAAGCCGAGATCTCCCGGCGTGAAGTAAAACTTCTCGTAGAACGCGGGATCGTCAGGGATGTGCATCTTGCGGTATTTCCCGGCGATCGCACGCGAGCGATCGAACACCACCGCGGTATTGTGGTACAGCCCGGCGGCACGGCGCTCGAACAGCGAGGCCACGATGACCAGCCCGAGTTCCTCCGCAAGCGCACCAATGCGCTCGGTGCTCGGTCCGGGGATGGATTCCGCGTGGTCGAACTCGGCGACACTTTCGTGCTGGCAGAAGTAGGGGCCGTTGTGCAGCTCCTGCAGCAGCACCAATATGGCGCCGGACGCGGCAGCGGCGCGCAGATGGCTCTCGATCGCGTCGAGATTGGCATCGCGGCTGCCGTGGTCCGTTTCCTGAAGGAGTGCGACCTTGATGAGGCTTTGTTTCATGTGATGAATGGTTGGCGTGAAGCGAATCGATAATGGTAGCGCGGATCGTCAAGCCGTTTGCGATCACCCTGAACGATTGTTCATTAGAGCGGTCGGGCGATAAGTGCCGTGAACGTCACAAGGTGGCCCTGCGTGCGCGGCGATGTTGGGATCCACGTGCTCGCCTGGTTCGTGCGCGTTGCGTGGGTTTTAGTCCGTTCGTGACGCCTGTCGAAATGCCTCGGCACCAGCGCCGATACCGCGATCGCACGGGCGCCAGTTCCACGTCGTGAAATTCGTCAGCCATGCAGATTCGATGCTCGCGCCGAACACGACGGCGCGAAGCGCGGCTGACAGCACCGGGGTGGTTCGCGGCGGCCTGGTGAGAGCGAGGCAGCCGCGATGCTCTTGCATTGCCTCGCCAAACGGCATCGCGGGTACCACCGTTCCCACCAATACACAGCCACATCATGATTTTCCTTGAGTTGGGAGTATCGCCGCCGTGGCCGTTTGACCGACTCAGGCGATTGCCCTTAACCTCGCAGCCTCCTTGGGGAGTAGCCGCCTTCGCGTAGCAGAAGGGGTCGCGTCAACATGCTTGGTCTTGCGACCATGGCGCGATCGGTCAGTCGACTTGGCGAGACCATTGGTACGGCGTTCGTCCGTGGGTCGGACGAGGGCGCCGCAACCATTGGTTTTGCGTCCGACCCGAAAAGGCTGCCCGATGAATCCGATGATCCTGACGACTGCACTGCTGCTGGGCGCTGCAGTCGCGATCTATGCCGCGTGTGAGTATTTCGTCAATGGCGTGGAGTGGCTCGGTCGGCGGTTCGCGGTGGGCCAGCAGGCGACCGGATCCATCCTCGCTGCGTTCGGTACCGCGCTACCCGAAAGCGTCATCACGTTCATCGCGGTCGTGTTCGGCACTACGGCGGCACAGAAGGAAATCGGAGTCGGCGCCGCGCTCGGCGGTCCACTCGTGCTCGCGACGATTGCCTACGCGGTGGTCGGACTGACTTTGATCGCCTGTCGCACACGCTTGCCGGAATCCGCCGCGGTGCGCCGCGTGTTCAAGCGTTTGAGTGTCGACCAGGGCTCGTTTTTGGCGGTGTTCGGCCTGAAGATCGGCTTGGGCCTCGTCGTGTTCGCGTACAAGCCGTGGCTGGGCGCGGTCTTCCTGGCGCTGTATGGCGTCTATGTCTGGAAGGAAATGGGCGAGGAGAGCGTCGAGGCGGACGGCGAGCTGGAGCCGCTCAAGCTCATGCCGTCGCGCGAAACGCCGCCGACGTGGGCTATCGTGACGCAGACCCTGATTGCTCTGGCGGTCATCTTCGTCGCCGCGCGCGCGTTCGTTGGCCAGCTCGATTTGCTGGGGCCGGCGCTTGGCATCCGGCCGCAGGTACTCGCGTTGTTGCTGAGTCCGATCGCAACCGAGTTGCCGGAGACACTGAACGCGATCATCTGGGTGCGTCAGGGCAAGTATCGCCTCGCGCTCGCGAACATCAGTGGCTCGATGATGATCCAGGTGACGATACCCACCGCGCTGGGCCTGTTCTTCACGCCGTGGTTGTTTGATACGGCGCTGATCGTCGGGGCAATGACCACGATGCTTGCGGTCGGGGTGATGTTTTTCGTATTTCGACGCGGCTTGGTCTCGCGCCGCTTGCTGGCGTCGATGGGATTGTTCTACCTGGCGTTTGCGATCGTGCTGATCGCCATGCACCTGGTTTGAGCCCTGCGCTGCCGGTCCCGGTTCGGTTTTGTGAGGCCACCCACATGAGTGTTGCGGACCGGGTGGCGAGCGTATACTGCGCGAATGAGAATGATTCGCATCGATATTTCAATGATTGAAATCCGTGTTTTCGTCTTGGTGCTGCTGATCTGTGCAGGTTCTTTTGCACGCGCCGAAGATCCCGCGACGAGTGTGCCGCAAACCTGGCAGATGCTCGACTACCTGGCCACCGATTATGCCGGCGCGGTCAAGGATGGCGCGATTATCAGCGCTTCGGAATATGCTGAGATGCGCGAATTTTCCTCGACCGCACGCTCGCGCATCGAGGCGCTGGCGCCGAACGCGGCGACCGCAGCGCTGACGGCGCAGGCCACTGCGCTGATCGCATCCGTCGACGCGAAAGCCGCGCCGGCGACCGTTGCAACGCAGGCTCATGCATTGGCCGACGCGTTGTTGCAGGCGTATCCGATTCCCACCGCACCGGCCAGCGCTCCGGATCTTGCACGCGGGCACACGCTCTATCAACAGCATTGTGCGACATGCCATGGGGCGACGGGGCAGGGCGATGGTCCGGCGGGATTGCAATTGACGCCGCGCCCGGTGGATTTCACCGACCAGGCGCGTGCGGACCAGCGCAGCGCGTTGTCGTTGTACGAAGTTGTCAGTCAAGGCGTGCCCGGCACACCGATGACCAGTTATGCGCACCTTTCGCAAACCGATCGCTGGGCGCTGGCGTATTACGCAGGTTCCCTTGCCTACACCCGTGAAGCGGATGCAGGCGCTGCGCAATGGCACGACGATCCAGCGGCGCGCGCATTGTTTTCGAATCTGTCGGAACTCTCGCGTGCACGCGCCGCGCAGCTCGTGCCGACCCTCGGTCTGGAGCGCGCTCATGCCATCCTCGGATATCTGCGCGCCCATCCGGCTGCTGTCCAGCAATCCTTGCAGGGCATCGCGCTGGCACGCGCCCGCGTGGATGCGAGCCTTGCGGCGTATCGAACGGGGGCGAAAGCGGACGCCGCGCGACTCGCGCTGTCGGCGTATCTGGATGGCGTTGAACCGGTCGAACCACAACTCAATGCGCGCGACAGCGAGTTGCGCGCGCAGCTCGAAACTGCGATGGGCGCCTATCGCACTGCACTGTCGAGCGCGGCGCCGTTAGCCGCGATCGTCAGCGATGCGGCGACCATTGATGAATTGTTGGCCCGCGCCGAACACATCACCGCCGATACCGCGGGCGATGCAAGCGCCACCTTTCTCGGTGCCTTCACGATTCTCGTTCGCGAAGGTCTGGAGGCATTGTTGATCGTGGTCGCAATCATCGCGTTCCTGCGCAAGGCCAAACGCCGCGAAGAACTGCGCTACGTGCACGCGGGCTGGATCGCCGCGTTGCTTGCAGGCGGCGTGACCTGGGCCGTCGCGCGCTACGCGATCTCGATCAGCGGCGCAGGCCGTGAGCTGACCGAAGGCCTGTCATCGCTGTTCGCTGCTGCCGTGTTGCTCAGCGTTGGCTTGTGGATGCACCAGAAAAGTGTTGGCGGGCGCTGGCAGGCATATCTGAAAGAAAAGATGGCCGCCGCGTTGGACCGGCGTTCGGCGTGGTTCCTGTTCATGCTCGCGTTCGTCGCGGTGTACCGCGAGGTATTCGAGACGATCCTGTTTTTCGCCGCGCTCTGGAACGAGGGTCAGGAAATCTGGCTGCTGGCAGGCATGGCATGCGGCGCCGTGGTTCTCGCCGCGATTGCGTGGGTTTTGCTGCGCACCAGCCGGCGTCTGCCGATTGGCACATTCTTCTCGGCAAGCTCCGCGCTGGTTGCCCTGCTTGCGATCGTCCTGACTGGCAAAGGCATTGCCGCGTTGCAGGAGGCCGGTTGGGTCGCGGTCGGGATCGTCCCGATGCCACGCATCGAACTTCTCGGCGTGTATCCGACCTGGCAAACGCTCGCTGCACAAGCCGCGGTCATCGTGATGATCGGCATCGGGTATGCGTTCAATGTCCATCGCGGCGGCAAGTGTTCACAGCCGGGCAGCTCCGTCGCAGTTGAGTGCGAATCATCCGATGGTTAAACTTCAGGCGTGACTCGCACCGCCCACCACTTCGCCCATTCGCGTGGCCTTCAATTAGCCGCGCTGTTGGCGTGGCTGTTTCTGGTGGTCACCCCGGTGTTCGGCATGCACAGCGGAGCGCATGGCGGCACGCACGATTCGCATCACACAACGTCGATGCAGAACAGCGCTCATGGCGATCACGCCACGCAGGTCGACATGGACCGGTCATGCTGCGGATCACACGACGCTGGCTGTGCCGGGCATGCCTGTGACTGTGCCAGCGCCTGCGGCACGATTGCCGTGTTGCCAGTCATCCGCGACCTGGCGAGCCCGCGCCTTGCCGATGCGCATTCGTCGTCTTTTCGTGCCCGAGTTCCCGGCTCCGATTCGACCCCGCCTTTGCGGCCACCCGCCGCCTGATGCTCTCCCTCTGAAGCTCGCACCGCGCACGTTCGGCGCATGCCGGAGTGTGATTGCACTTCTTGAACATTTTCGACGGGTTGCGGCGACGCCGCGCCGGTCTTCTGGAGAGGCATCTTGAAACGTATTCGAATACCCGAGCCGGCACCTTGCCTGCCGCGCCGCCGCTTCGTGCAGGGGTTGGCCATCGGCGGCTCGCTCGCCAGCCTTGGATTGCTGCGTCCCAGGCAAGTGTGGGCCTTGGCCGGCGCTGCTCAGCCGACCACGTCGAGCTCCACCGACTTCACCCTTGAAGTGGGCGAAACGCCCGTCAATTTCACTGGTGCCGCGCGCCGCGCGACCACGGTCAACGGAACGCTGCCCGGCCCGATTCTGCGTTGGCGCGAGGGCACCGATGTGACCCTGCGCGTGACCAATACGCTGCGCACCCAGACATCGATCCACTGGCACGGACTCATCGTGCCGTTCCAGATGGATGGCGTGCCAGGGATCAGCTTCGACGGCATCGCGCCCGGCGAGACGTTCACCTACCGATTCCCGGTGCGCCAATCCGGCACCTACTGGTACCACTCGCATAGCCACTTCGAGGAACAGACGGGCCTGTATGGCGCGCTGGTGATCGACCCGGCGGGGCCGGAGCGTAATCCGGTCGATCGTGACTACGTGGTCATGCTCAATGACTGGACCGACGAAGATCCCGCGCGCATCTACGCCAAGCTCAAGAAACAAAGCGACTATTACAACTTTGCGCAACCCACCGCCGCCGATTTCCTGCGCGATGTAAGCGACAAGGGCATCAAGCAGGCGCTTGCGACGCGCAAAATGTGGAACGAGATGCGGATGAGCCCGACGGACTTTGCCGATGTCTCGGGTCACACCTACACCTACCTGATGAACGGCACGACGCCAACCGGCAACTGGAACGGGTTGTTCCGGCCCGGCGAAAAAATCCGCCTGCGTTTCATCAATGGCTCGTCGTCGACGATCTTCGATGTGCGTATCCCGGGACTGAAGATGACCGTGATCGCGGCCGACGGACAGGACGTAGAGCCGGTCGGGGTCGATGAGTTCCGTCTATCGGTCGCCGAGACCTATGACGTGATCGTCCAACCGACCGATGACCGTGCGTACACGCTGTTCGCGCAATCGATCGACCGCAGCGGCTATGCGCGCGGTACGCTTGCGCCGCGCGCTGGAATGGAGGCCGAGATACCCGCGCTGGACGCACCCATGTGGCTCACCATGCGCGACATGATGGGTGAGATGGAGATGGGGGAATCCGGACATGCAGGCATGGCCGGCATGGATCACGGCGAAATGCACGGCATGGCAATGCAGGCGGCGCCGAAGGTGCACCATGCGCGCACCGAATATGGCGCAAATGTCGATATGCGTGTCGACATGCCGCGCGTCAATCTCGACGATCCGGGCATCGGCCTGCGCGACAACGGCCGGCGCGTGTTGACCTATGCCGATCTGCATACGATCGGTGGTCCGATCGATACGCGCGAACCCTCGCGTGAGATCGAGCTGCACCTGACCGGCAACATGGAGCGTTTCATCTGGTCGTTCGACGGCTTGAAGTTCTCCGACGCCAAACCGATCCATTTCAACAGCGGCGAGCGCCTGCGTATCGTGCTGGTCAACGACACGATGATGAATCATCCGATCCACCTGCATGGCATGTGGAGCGAACTGGATGATCCGCACGGACAGTTCCAGGTGCGCAAGCACACGATCAACGTGCAACCGGCGCAGCGCATCAGCTATCAGGTCAGCGCCAACAATCCGGGCCGCTGGGCCTACCATTGCCATCTGCTCTATCACATGGAAGCGGGCATGATGCGCGAGGTCGTGGTGTCATGAAGACCAATTTCCGCAGGTCCTCCGTCGCCGCGTTGCTGGCTGGCGCGTTTTTGGCAATTCCTTCCTGGGCGGTGGCGCAGGACGGCGCTGATGCGGCGACGCCCCACGCTCACGACATGGCCGGCATGGATCATTCCGACATGGCCCACGCCGACATGGCCCACGCGCAAGCGCCGAAGGAGCCGGCGGCGACTCCCGCATTGGATCACGACGCGCTGCACGGCATGGGTTCAGCGTCGGACAGCGTACCGGCGAATGCGCGCAGCCCCGACTATTCCGACGGTATCGGTTATCACGCCATGCAAGGCATGGACATGCTCGACAACGCGCCGTTCGGCATGCTCCTGGTGGATCGGATCGAAGCGTTTCACGGCAGCAATGCGAACGGTCAGGCGTGGGAGGTCGAAGGCTGGTATGGCAACGACGTGAACAAGCTGTGGTTGCGTAGCGAGGGTGAACGTAGCGGCGGTTCGCTCAAGGACGCCGATTTGGAAGCATTCTGGAACCGTACGGTCACGGCATTCTGGAGTACCCAAGTCGGCGTGCGCCACGACTTCGGCGAAGGCCCGTCGCGCACCTGGGCGGCGGTCGGCGTACAAGGGCTGGCACCGTATTGGTTCGAGCTCGAAGCCACCGCTTATGTCGGTGCTGCCGGTCGCACCGCTGCGCGCGTGCGAGCTGATTACGAGTTGCTGCTGACCCAGCGACTGATCCTGCAGCCCGAAGTGGAGATCAATCTATACGGTCGGGACGATCCCGCGCGGCATATCGGCAGCGGCCTCTCCGACGTGCAGTTCGGCCTGCGTTTGCGCTACGAGATCAGCCGACAGTTCGCGCCGTACCTGGGCGTCAACTGGATCCGCAGCGTCGGCACGACTGCCGACTATGCGCGCGATATTTCCCAACCGGTTCTCGATCGACAGGTCGTCGCCGGCATCCGCCTCTGGTTCTGATCGACTACCTGCCGCGATGCTTTTGCCTTCGTGAAAAGTATCGCGGCTTCCGCCGCTCCCACGAAGCCATCCATCGTCGGCCCGCAACTTCTCCTGGGGGAGCGCCCGAAGACGCAATGTTCCTGGTTGCGGCAAACGCGTCGCGGCTCCCGCCGCTCCCACCAAGCCATCCATCGACGGCCCACAACTTCTCGTGTGGGAGCGCCGGAAGGCGCGATGCTCTCGGCTGAGGAAAAGGGCATCGCGGCTGCCGCCGCTCCCACCAAAAGCCATCGACCACTGGGACGGCGAACCCCATAATCAGATACGCGCAACCCGCAAACGCAAGGCGTTTGTGATGACGGAAACTGAAGACAGGCTCATCGCCAGCGCAGCAATCATCGGACTCAACAGTAATCCGAAGGCCGGGTAAAGAAGGCCTGCCGCCACCGGAATTCCCAACGCGTTATAGACGAAAGCAAACGTCAGGTTCTGATGGATGTTGCGGACCGTCGCTTTCGACAGGCGTCGCGCGCGCAGGATGCCGGCGAGTTCGCCCTTGACCAGGGTAACTTGCGCGCTTTCCTTGGCAACATCGGAACCGTTGCCCATGGCGATTCCAACGTCGGCGGAGGCGAGGGCCGGAGCGTCATTGACGCCATCGCCCGCCATCGCGACACGTGCGCCGGCACTTTTTGCCTGCGCGATCCACGCGGCCTTCGTCGCGGGAGTCTGGCTGGAATGAACTTCGTCGATTCCAAGTTGTGCAGCCACCGCCTGTGCGGTTGCTTCGCTGTCACCGGTCAACATCACAATGCGCAGTCCTTCGCTGTGCAGTGCTTGCAGACTCATCCGTGCGTCGCGCTTGATGGGGTCTTGTACGGCAACATATCCGACGAGTTTCCCATTGCGCGCAAGGAACATCACGGTCTTCGCTTCGCGGCGCAAACCGTCTGCGATGGTGGCCAGCGGTTCTGGATCGGCGCCAGCCGCGCGCATCAGCACTGCGTTGCCCAGTGCGACCTCAACGCCGGCGACGGTCCCGCGCACGCCTTGACCGGTCACGGCGACAAAATCATCCACTGCTGAGAACTCAACCTGACGCGCCTTGGCGCCTTCGAGGATTGCGTGTGCCAACGGATGTTCGCTCGGCGCTTCCAACGCCGCAGCGATCGCCAGCACATCACTTTCGGATAACTCTGCGACGGCGTGCACGTCGGTCAACGCCGGTTTGCCTTCGGTCAGGGTGCCGGTCTTGTCCACGACCAGCATGTCGACACCAGCCAAAGTCTCGATGGCGGCGGCGTCGCGGAACAGTACGCCGGACTCGGCGCCGCGACCGCTCGCCACCGTGATCGAGATCGGCGTCGCGAGGCCGAGGGCACACGGGCACGCGATGATGAGCACGGCAACCGCGTTGACGATCGCGTAGGCCAGGCGCGGCTCCGGACCCCAAACCAGCCATGCGGCGAAGGTAAGCAGCGCGCTCACGACGACGGCCGGCACGAAATAACGCGAGACCCGATCAGCAAGGCGCTGCAACGGCGCCTTCGAGCGTTGCGCCTTGGCGACCAGATCAACGATCTGCGCCAGCACCGTGTCACTGCCAACGCGCTCGGCGCGCATCTTCAGGCTGCCCGTACCATTCAGCGTACCGCCGGTGACACGATCTCCGCCATGTTTCTGCACCGGCAGCGGCTCGCCGGTGAGCAGCGATTCATCGATGCTGCTGGTGCCATCGGCAATGACGCCGTCGACCGGCACGCTTTCGCCTGGCCGGATTCGCAGCAAATCGCCGACCTGCACTTGATCCAGCGCCACGTCTTCTTCGCTGCCATCGGCGCTGATACGACGCGCGGATTTGGGTGCCAGATCGAGCAGCCGACGGATCGCCGCCGAGGTCTTGCCGCGCGCGCGCAATTCCAGCCACTCGCCGAACAACACGAGTGCGACGATCACGCCGGCCGCTTCGAAATACACGCCAACCATGCCGTGAGCGTCGCGCATGGTCGCCGGAAACCATTCCGGCACGAAGGTCGCTGCCAGACTGAAGCCGAACGCGGTCAGCACGCCCAAGCCGATCAGTGTGTACATGTTCGGCGAAGCCGCAGTCACACCTTTCCAGCCGCGCACGTAATACGAAATGCCGGCCCAGAGCACCAAAGGTACGGACAACAGAAGCTCGACCCAACGCATGGCGTGCGCGGTCGATTCGCCCGCAGGTGGCCCGAACAGGTGCGGCCCCATCGCCACGACCAGCAACGGAACAGCGAATGCGGCGGCGACAAAGAACTTCCGACGAACTGCGCGCAGTTCGCTGTCATCCACCGCGCCGGTCGGCAGCATCGGTTCCAGCGCCATGCCGCATTTCGGGCAACTGCCCGGACCCACTTGCTGAACCTCCGGATGCATCGGGCAGGTATAAATCGTGCCATCCGGTGCCGCTGCGGGGGGTTTGTTCTCCAGATAGTCTGAGGGTTCCGCGACGAACTTTGCGCGACATCCTGCCGAGCAGAAGTAGTAGGTCTGGCCGGCGTGTTCGGCCTGGTGTTTCGCCGTCGCTGGATCGACGCGCATGCCACATACCGGATCTCGGGAATCGCTTGCCGACGCCTGCGGCAACCCTGGATTGCCGGATGCCGACGCTGCGCAGCACCCGCTGTGCTTGCCTGTATCGATGGTATCCGGCTGCTGCGGGTGATGGTCGTGATTCGATGGGATGTTCATGCGTTCTCCTTTCGCGTGAGCGCGCCGAGGATCGGACACGCCAGTAGTTTTCCGTGGCCCGGGCAGCCATCGACCAGCGCCTGCAGCCCGCTGCGCACCCGTTGCATTTCGTGGATGCGCAGGTCGAGATCGTCCAAGCGCTCTTGTGCGCGTTTCTTGATGCCGCGCACCCCACGCTCGCGATCCGTCGAAAGCGCCAGCAGCTCGCGGATCTGTGCGAGCGTGAAGCCAAGGTCTTTTGCACGGCGGATGAAACTCAGTCGCTGTACATCCTCGTCGCCGTATTGGCGATACCCGGATGGGCGACGGGCGGGCGCGGGCAACAGATCGTTGCGCTCGTAGTAGCGCACGGTGTCGATTCCAACCTCCGCGCGCCGCGCGATTTCGCCAATGGTGAAACTGGACATGAGGGCAACTCCGTCGAACGTCGGTGCCCATCCTAAACCCCGGACCACGGTCCTGAGTCAAGCACTTCGCGTCTCGTCCTAGCGCGCTACGACTGCCAGCGCCAACGCCTCGGCAACCCGGATTCCATCTATCGATGCGGACAGGATGCCGCCGGCATAACCGGCGCCTTCGCCGGCCGGGTAGAGTCCTTTGGTGTTCAGGCTCTGCAGGTCGGCATCGTTGCGCTTGATCCGCAGCGGTGACGAGGTTCGCGTCTCGACACCGGTCAGTAGTGCATCGTGCATCGCAAAACCGCGCACCTGTCGGTCGAATGCCGGCAGCGCCTCGCGGATCGCGGCGATGGCATACGCGGGTAAGGCGCTGCCGAGATCACCGAGGTGCACGCCGGGCGTGTACGACGGCTGCACCGCGCCCAATGTGTGCGAAGGCCGCTGCGTGAGGAAATCGCCCACCAGTTGTGCCGGTGCATCGTAGGTGCCACCGCCGAGTTCGAATGCGCGCGCCTCCCAGTGTCGCTGCAGCGCGATGCCGGCCAGAGCATCGCCGGGATAATCCAGTTCCGGGGTGATGCCGACGACGATCGCGGCATTCGCATTGCGTTCGTTGCGCGAGTACTGGCTCATGCCGTTGGTGACCAGGTGGCCCGGTTCCGATGCGGCGGCGACCACGGTGCCGCCCGGGCACATGCAGAAGCTGTAAACCGAGCGCCGGTTCTTGCAGTGGTGGACCAACTTGTAATCGGCTGCGCCAAGTATTGGATGCCCAGCCTGCGCGCCGAAGCGACTCTGATCGATCAACGACTGTGGATGCTCGATGCGGAAGCCAATCGAGAACGGCTTCGCCTCCATGAACACGCCGCGCGCGTGCAACATCGCGAAGGTGTCGCGTGCGCTGTGGCCGATCGCGAGCACGACCTTGTCGGCGCGAATCTCCTCGCCACTGGCGAGGGTTACTCCGCGCACGTGTCGGTCACCATCGGCACCGCTCTCAATCAAGATGTCGTCGACGCGGCTCCCGAAACGGAACTCCCCGCCTAGCGTTTCGATCGATGCGCGCATGTTCTCGACCATTGTCACCAGCCGGAACGTGCCGATATGCGGCTTGCTGACGTACAGGATTTCCTCGGGCGCACCGGCCTTGACGAACTCGGTCAGTACCTTGCGGCCATGGTGAGCCGGATCGCGAACTTGGCTGTACAACTTGCCGTCGGAAAACGTGCCGGCACCGCCCTCACCGAACTG
>JBDTWV010000010.1:0-16708 GCA_040006495.1 Dokdonella sp. | reverse complement strand
AGCGCAAGCACCGCCTGCTGACCGGTTCGGACGCGGTGGTTGCGTTGCCGGGCGGCTGCGGGACATTGGAGGAATTGTTCGAGGCCATGACCTTGAAGCGCCTCGCGCTGTACTTCAACCCGATCATCTTGCTAAACACGAACGGTTTCTACGCACCGCTCGAGCGCTTCCTCGAACAGACGATCGAGCAGCGCTTCATGAATCCCGCACATCGTGCGTTGTGGAGCATGGTCGACCATGTCGAAGACGTATTACCCGCAATCCGCGGCGCCCCGTCGTGGACCGTAGATGCGCGCAATTACGCTGCGGTCAGGTGATCCGAACTCGCAGCGTTAGCCACGTATCGAAGCAGCTGCCGCGCGGTCGAGCGCACATGTGCGCTCGCTACGACCTCAGTCGAAGCGGCTAACCTCGCGCTCGCTGTCCCCGTTAGTCCGCTCCATCCGCGTCCTGTGCATCGTCGGACCGAGGGCCGGGTGCAGCTTCGTCGTCTTCGGATTTCGGCGCGACCCCAGCGTCGTCGCTGGCCGCCTTCTGCTTTTCCCAGCGCGTGCGGATCGGGTTGGCCGATTCAGCCGATTCAAACCCGGCGAGCAATTCCTGCTTCTGCTCGTCCGGCAGATCCGTCCAATGGCAATCAGCCAATGCACCGGCCATTGAATAGAGCAGGTTCAAGCTCGGCCGGAAACCCGCACGCTTGACCTTGAGGAATGCCTCGACAGGACCGATCCGCGCCAGATCCTCGATTGTCCGCACACCCACCTGGCGCAGCCACGCGGCCGATTTCGGACCGACATTGCGAATCTTCACATCACGCGCATTCATGCGAGCGACGCCATGAACACCGCGCACAACTTTTCCATGCCATCGCGATCCTCGTCGTCGAATCGCGCGATGCTTGGACTGTCGACGTCCCAAACGCCGAGCAGGCTTTGCCCTTCAAAAAGTGGCACCACGACTTCCGATTGCGAGGCGCTGTCGCAGGCAATATGGCCGTCAAACACGTTGACGTCGCGCACGAGCTGGGTCTGACGCGTCGTGGCAGCCGTTCCGCAGACGCCTTTGCCGAGCGCGATGCGCACACACGCCGGTTTGCCCTGAAACGGCCCGACCACGAGTTCGGTGCCGTCATAAAGATAGAACCCGCACCAGTTGAGATCGGGCACGGCGTGCCAGACGAGGGCCGCGAAATTCGCGGCATTCGCGATCAGGTTGCGCTCGCCATGCAGCAGGCCGCGCACCTGGTCCGCAAGACCTGCGTAGAGTTCGGTTTTGTTGCTGAATTGAAGTGGGGCAGCGACGAATGTCATGCGCGAATCATAGCGGGAACGCCCTGACGTTGCGTGCAGCGGCCGTGTCGCCGCTGGCATACTGGCGATTCCTGCCGACACCGACTGCCATGACCGCACGCGCGCGCACCGATCGCTACGGCTTCCGCTTGCGCGGCGGAGAGAACACCCGCATCGAGGCGTTCACCGACGCGGCGTTCGCATTTGCCGTGACCCTGCTGATGATCGGGGGTGGCCATGTGCCGACGAACGTGAGCGAATTGCTCGCAGCGCTCAGGGACCTGCCTGGCTTCGCGACCAGTTTTGCGCTGCTGTGCTTGTTCTGGCACGCCCACTACATCTGGTATCGCCGCTATGGCATCGAAGACGGACGCAGCGTGTTTCTCAGCCTGCTGCTGGTTTTTCTGGTCCTCGTCTATGTGTATCCGTTACGCATGATGTTCAGCGCCGCCTACATGTCGATCAGCACCGGAACGGCACCGAGCGGATTCATGCCGCACGCCTGGTCGGATATGCAAGTCATGTTCATCATCTTCGGCATTGCGTACGCAAGCATGTCCGGGGTGATTTTGCTGTTTCACCTGCATGCGCGGAAACTACGCGATGAACTTGAGCTCGACGTCCGCGAGCGTGAGGTCACACGAGCCGGCATCCTGCGCTGGACGATCAATGTCGCCGTCGCGGTCGCATCGGCGTTGATCGCATGGGCAACACCCGCGAGCGCATCGACGATTTTCTTCCTGCTGCCCGCGCTCATCTATTGGACGTTCGCATTCACCGGTCCATTGCTGCGACGGCGACTGCGTCGACGCCTGGCCGCGATGGACCGTGTGTCCGCGCGCGTTTGATAGAACAGGAACCCTTCAACATGCAAGCGCATGACGTGTTCGTTACCGGCATCGACACCGGCATCGGCAAGACATTCGCCAGCTGCGCGCTACTGCTCGCGCTGCGCACCCGCGGGCTGCGCGCGGTCGGCATGAAACCGGTTGCCAGTGGTAGCCGCGCGACGCCGCTCGGCCTGCGCAACGAAGACGCCGAGGCCTTGATCGCAGCGAGTGATCCCGCGCCAGCCTACGCCGACTGCAATCCGTTCGCGTTTGCCGACCCGATCGCACCGCACCTCGCCGCACGCGACGCGCAGGTCGAAATCCGGCTCCAACCCATCCAAGACGGCTACGAAAAGCTCAGGCAGTCGAGCGATCGCGTCGTCGTCGAAGGCGTCGGCGGCTGGATGGTTCCGTTGTCGGAAACCCTGATGCAGGCCGATCTGGTGCGCGCGCTCGGGCTGCCGGTCATCCTCGTCGTCGGCCTGCGCCTCGGGTGCCTCAGCCACGCCCTGCTCAGCGTACGTGCCATCGAGCGCGACGGCTGCCTGCTGGCCGGCTGGATCGCGAACTGCATTGATCCGGCGATGGATCGCGTTGAAGACAATCTGGCGACCTTGCGTGCTCGGATCGCCGCGCCCCTGCTCGGCGTGCTCGATCACGTGCCGGGTGGTACGGCCGCGCAGGCGGCACGCCAGCTCGATGTGGGCCTGCTTCGATGAGCCTGTTGTGAAATGGCGTTGATCGCGCGCGCGAGCGCCCACGAAACGAGCGTCGCTCGTTGGCTACCGTGGCTGGTCGCGCTGGTCGGCTTCACGATCGACATTGCCGCGTACTGGCCGGGGCAGATGTCGTTCGATTCCGCCTACGCATGGTGGCAGGCGCGCGGCGGCACGAGCACCGACATCGTGCCGCCGATCTTCGTGTGGATGTGGCGGCTATGCGACGTGTTCATCGATGGGCCACAACTGCCGTTTGCGTTGCATCTCGCGTTGTTCTGGAGCGGGCTTGCGCTGTTCGCGTGGGCGCTCCGGCTCGGCGCAGTCGCAAGCGCCGTGATGATGACGCTGGTCGCTTTCGCGCCGGTGCCGTGGTTGCTGCGCGGTCATGTGTGGACCGACGTCGGATTGTTTTCCGCGCTGACCTTCGGCAGCGGCGCACTCGCCTGGGCCGAGTGTCGGCGGCAGCGACGCTGGCTGCTGCCCGCGGTGACGGCGCTTGTCTATGCGGCGCTACTGCGCCACAACGCACTGCCGGCGCTCGTGCCATTGCTCGCGTGGGCGGCTTGGTTGGTGCTGCGCGCCTCTCATGAACACGCGAAGCCTGCATGGTCGAAAATTGCACTGACGGCAGCGTTGGCCTGCTTCGCACTCATCAGCGCCAACCGCCTGCTTGAGTATTCCGTCGATCGTCATGTGCCGCTTTGGCCGTCGCTCGCGCAGTTTGATCTGGCCGCGGTGTCGGTCGCGACCGGCGTGCTGCTGCTGCCCGATTTCATGGTTGGACCTGGCCTCGACACTGCAGATCTTGCCCAGGCATTCCGCGGCTGGAGCAATACGCCGATGCTCGCGAACACACGCCACGGCATGGTAGATCCGTTTGCCAAGGATTACACGCCGAACCAGTTGTTGCAGCTGCGCCATGCCTGGCTGGATGCGATCGTGGCGCACCCGCACGCGTGGCTTGCGCATCGCTGGCAGCTCAGCCGTGCGCTGTTCGGCACGCATGCGCCACAATGGCCGCACGAGTTGGTCTACGTCGACGACGAAATCCCCTACCACGACAATCCACCGATCGCCCGCAACACAGGCGCGTTGCACACGGCCCTGATGCGCGCGGCGGCAGCCTGGCGATCGACACCACTGCTGGCCGCGTGGCCTTGGCTTTTGGTCGGTGTGATTGCCCTCCCCTTAGCTTGGCGGCGGCGCCGACTTGCGGGCGCGCGCCATGCACTCATCCTGCTCGCGAGCGCCTGGCTGTATGCGTTGCCATTGACACTGTTCGCGCCCGCCGCGGAACTTCGCTACCTGGGTTGGCCGTGCGTCGCCAGCCTGATCGCGCTTGCGTGCGCGATGGGCGCGCCGTATGCATCGACGGCTGATAAACTCGACCCACCATCTGCAGAGGCCAATTCATGACGACCGTGCAACGCTACATGTTCACCATCGACGACCTGCTCAAGGCACGCGGCGAATCGCACGAAATCTCGTTCCAGGGTGGCTCCCCCGAAAGCTTCGCCGAGATGCTGCAGAGCGCACTGCGCGAACCGTCCCTGTGGCAGCGCTGGCGCGCGCTACAACCCGATCCGGACGCCATCGATCCAGCACTCGGCGTCAACGATCCGGCCGCGATCGTCGTCGCACATCAATCCGACGTGCATGTCAGCGTCGAAGTCACCACGTCGCTGCCGCATTCGATCATCAAGCACCGCATGACCTTGCTGATCGGCAAACACTGGACCTTGCGCGACGTCAGCGCGGCGTAAGCGCAGCTACACGCAAGCTCTGGTCACGCCTGTCATTGGCGCGCGAGCATATGTGCAGCCGCAAGCCCACTTCTGCATCGGCTTTCAAGCCTGCTCCAGTGGCAGGCGCAGGGTGAACCGCGCACCACCCTGCGACGTGTTCTCGGCGCGAACATTGCCGCCGTGTTCCTCGACGATCTTCTTGACCACGGCTAGGCCCAGACCGGTGCCGCTGGCCTTGCTCGAAGTGTAGGGCTCGAACCAGCGCTCGCCGAAATCCGCGGGCAGCCCGGGGCCGTTGTCCGCGACGCTGAGCTCGACCCAGTCTTGATCATTGTCGCGCACGATTCGCGTCGCGACCTGGATCTGGGGTTTGCGCGCGTCGCCAATCGCCTCCAGCGCATTCTTCATCAGGTTGTGCAGTGCCTGGCGCAATCGCACGGCGTCGACGCGCACGCGCGGCTCGCCCTCGACGAGCTGGCGGGTCAGGCTGATGCGCTGGTCGTTTTCGTACAGGTCGAGCACCTCGCCGAGCAAGGCATGCAACGCAATCGCGCGCGTCGCCAGCTGCTGCGGCCGCGCGTATTCGGCGAACGCATTGACCATCGTCTTCAGGGCCTCGACCTGGGTCACGATCGTATGCGTCGCGCGGTCGATCAGCTCACCTTCTTCGGGCGGCAGACGACCGAGGAAGCGCCGGCGCAGGCGCTCGGCAGCGAGCTGGATCGGCGTCAGCGGATTCTTGACCTCGTGCGCGAGGCGCCGCGCGACCTCGCCCCACGCCGCGTCGCGCTGGGCGCGATTGAGCACGGTCAGGTCGTCGAATACTGCGACGAAACCGGCATGATCGGGCAACGCCGCACCGCGCAACATCAGCGTGCGACGGCCGTCCGCGGTATCCATGGCCACTTCCTCGCGCCATTCACGCAGGTTCTCGCGCAGGTGTCGGGCCAGCGGATCGACGAACGGCGCGAGCTCGGCGCGTTCGTTCTTGAGATCGCCGGGACTCTTGCCGAGATGACGCGCGAGGGTCACGCCGAGGATCGCTTCGGCCGCGCGGTTGGCGACGCGCAAGCGGCCATCACGGTCGAAGCCGAGCACGCCGGCGGACAGGCGTTCCAATACCGCCTCCAGCCACGCGCGTTGCTGTTCGGTTTCGCGCGCGCTCTTGCGCGCGCTGGCGCTGCTGAATTCGAGCTCATGGGTCATCTGCGCGAACGAGCTGACCAGGAATCCGAGTTCGTCATCGGTGGGCGCCGGTAGCGGCGTGTCATAGCGGCCCGCCCCAACCGCGCGGGTCGCCGCGGCGAGACGACCGATCGGCGCGACCAGACGCCGCGCGACACCGAACGCGGCGAGCACGACCGCAAGCACCGATAGCAGTAATACAAATGTGAGGATCAGTGCAAACGTCAGCTTCAGCGATCCACGCAGGAATTTCAGGCGCTGGAAATCAAAACTTGCGCTCTCGATGCCGCGCGTCAGCGGCTGCAATCGTGCGGGTAGCGGGAAGATCCCCTGCAGTAGACGCCCCTGTTCACTGCCAATGGCCGCGAGCGGCAGCACGGCGCGCAGCGCGAGCGCGTCGCCGAGCGGCTCGGCGGCCGCATAGCGTCCATCACCCTCGACGCGCATGAGCACAGTGCTGTCGGGCAACGGCGGATCGAGATAGCGCGGGTCCGAACTCGACGTGGCGAGCACGCGACCATTCGCATCGAACACGGCCAACTGGATTGCGCCCAGCGGCTCGATGGCGGCGTCGAGCGCGCCCTGCTCTGAGGAAGCGGGCTCCGCAGCGAGCTGGGTAGCGAGCCCGGCACTGGCCACCTCGGCGCTGTGCAGGTGTTCGTCGATCACGATGCGACCCAGTTCCAACGCGTCGTCGAGTGCCTGTTCGAGATGCACGTTGAACCAGTTGTCAATGGTCGCGTTGAGGAAGCGCAACGCGAAGCCGTAAACGACGACTACCGGCGGCACTGCGAGCAAAATCAACACCAGCAGCAGGCGTCGGGTCAGCCGCGCGCCGGGCGCGCCGCGCGCGATGTCGCCGCGCAAGCGCCACAGGCGTTGGCCGATCGCCAACGCGAGGACGGTCAGCGCAAGCGCGGCAGCGCCGAGGACCCAACGGTAATGCAGGGCGACGCGACTGCCATCGCCGGCCGCATCTTCGGCCAGCTTCAGCGAGGCGAGCAGCAACGCCGCGATCGCGAGCACCGGCAGGACGCGGCGCAACAGGAAATTCATCGCGCCGCTGCACTCCATGCGTAATTGGCCGCGGCGAGTCGCCACGCCGGCTCGAACAGCGCCGGCAGGCGCAGAGCGCCCGGCAGCGCCGTCGGATCGAGCGCTACGGAAAGCTGCAGCGGCGTCGTGGCCGGCAGCGTCGCGAAGGCGTTCGGCAAATCAAGGCGCAATGCGCCGAGTGCGGCGACCAGATAGGCAGGCGCGGCGAAACTGCGCACGTCGCCGCTATCGAGTTCGTGCAATTGATAGCGCCGTGACAGCGGGAAATAGCGCAGCTCGATGCGTCGCTGTGCGGTTTCGGCGGTCGGCCAGCGTCCGGCGCGCACATCGATCTGCAAGGTCAGCGGAATGCCGTGGTCGAGCGCATCGCGCATCGGACCACTCAGGCTGCAGTCGAGTCCGAGTTCAAGCGTCGCGCCACCTGCGACGGCGTTGATTTGCGCATTGCGCACGACCAGCGTACCGGGCGTTTGTTCGTCGAGCACGGAGCAACCCGCCGCGAGCAGCACTAAGCATGCGACCAGCACGACAAGGGCGCGGTTGTGAATGCGGGTTTCTGCGGGAACTGCCGCAGCGGAGAAAGCGGCTAGCGCGGACGCAGTCGGTCCGGCCGCTGCGCGCGCGGTCACCTCGTCGTCAGCAGTTCTTTTCGAGCAGCGCATAGTAGAAACCGTCCATGCCGCGCTCGCCTGGCAGATTCTGGCGACCGGCGCCCGCAGCATGGCCGAACGATTCGGGCAGCGCCAGCGTGCGCGCATCGACGTGGCGTTTGAGGAACGTGGCGATCACGGCTTCATTTTCCGCGCGCAGCAACGAACACGTCGCGTAGACCAGTCGACCGCCCGCAGCCAGCAACGGCCACAACGCATCAAGCAGGCGTCGCTGATGAGTCGTCAGCGCCGCCACGTCGGCTCCGCGCCGGTGCAGCTTGATGTCGGGTTGGCGACGAATGATCCCGGTCGCCGAGCACGGCGCGTCAATCAGGATGCGCTCGAACGGGCGGCCATCCCACCAGGCGGCAGGCTTCGCCGCATCGCCGGCCAGCACGATCGCGCCGAGCCCGAGGCGGGCCAGATTGTCATGCACGCGCGGCAGGCGCGTCGGATCGCTGTCGAGCGCGAGCAGGTCGACGCGTGCGCGTTCGAGCATGTGCGCGGCCTTGCCACCGGGCGCCGCGCAGGCATCGAGCACGCGCTGGCCATCTTGGAGATCGAGCAGGTCAACGACGCGCTGGGCGGCGCCGTCCTGCACCGAGAATTCGCCTTCGTGATAGCCGGGCAAACGCGTCACGTCGGTGCTCTGGGCGAGCACGATTGCGTCCGGCAGTTCCGTATTCAGGGTTGCTTCGACGCCGGCGGCGCGCAGTTTGTCGAGGAACGCACTGCGCTCGCAGCGGCGTCGATTGACGCGCAAGGTCAGCGGCGCCTCGCAATTGTTTGCGGCGAGAATGGCATCGACCTGCTGCGGCCAATCACGCGCGATCGCATCGATTAACCAGCGCGGATGCGCGTGGCGCGTGACTGGATTGGTTTCGAGTGTCGCCTCGATCGTCACGCGTTCGCGCAGGAAGCGGCGCAGCACCGCATTGACCAGACCTGCATGGCGCGGCTGGCCCAGGGTACGGATGGCCTCCACACACGAGCCGACCACCGCGTACTCGGGGAGTCCGAGTATCGCCAACTGCGCCATGCCGACAACCAGCAATGCACGGGTTGCGCGCGCCTTGGCCGGTAGCGGCGTATCTGTCAATGCATCGAGCATCGCATCGAGTCGCAACCACCAGCGCGAGGCGGCGAACAGCGACGCGGCGAGCAAGGCGCGATCGCGCGGATCGGCGACGCGTGGATTGGCATCGACCAGCGCACTGCGCAGCGATAATCCTTCGAAGACGACACGTGCGAGCGCGCGCGCGGCTTCAGCGCGCAGCGCGGCGCCGGGCGCTTTCGGCGCCCGGGAATCGGCGCGCGTGGGATTGGGCGCAGGCGTCGTCGGCTTATCCACCCAGTGAAACCTTGTCGCGACGCGCATTGAGCCAGTCACGCACCGGCATGCGCCGCCCGCCATCACGTTGCACTTCGTGGATACGCAAGACGCCATCGCCAGTCGCGATATCGAGCGCGTCGCGCGGCGTGGCGAAGAGACTGCCTGGTTGCGCGTGCGCGGTGCCGGCAATCGCTTCGGCCGACCAGATGCGCACCCGCTCGCCGTGGATCTGTGCTTCCGCGACCGGCCATGGGTCGAACGCGCGCACTTTACGCGCAAGGGCAGCCGCAGACTCATTCCAGTCGAGCCGCGCCTCGGCCTTGTCAAGCTTGTGCGCGTAGGCGACGCCTTCGACATCCTGCGCGGTCGCACTCAGGTTTTCCCCGCGCAAGACACGCGCGAGGCCGTCGCCCAGCGCATCGGCGCCGAGCGCGGCGAGTCGGTCATGCAAGCTGCCGCCGGTGTCGTCGGGTGCGATCGGAGTGCGCCGCTGGAGCAGCACCGGACCGGTATCGAGGCCCGCTTCCATCTGCATCAGGTTGACTCCGGTTTCGCTGTCGCCGGCGAGGATCGCGCGCTGGATCGGCGCCGCACCGCGCCAGCGCGGCAACAAGGACGCGTGCACGTTCCAGCAGCCTAGACGCGCCATCGCCAGTACAGATTTCGGCAGAATCAGGCCGTAGGCGACGACGATGATCAAGTCGGGCGCATACCCGGCGAGGCGCTCGCGTGCGCGCTTGTCGCGCAACGATTCGGGCTGCTCGACCGCAATCCCCGCCTCCAGCGCGGCGTGCTTGACCGGACTCTGGGCAAGCTTGCGCCCGCGCCCAGCGGGCCGATCGGGCTGGGTATAGACGGCGACGACGTGGGCGCCGCTGAGCAGGCACGCCCGCAGCGAAGGCAGCGCGAATTCCGGTGTGCCGGCAAACACCACGCGTAACGGTTGGCTCATGGGGCGTGATCGGTCGGCGTGAAGGTTTGGAGGAACGGCCGCAGCCGCAAAGGTTGTTTCAGGCCAGAGCCGGACACGAACAGCGCAACTGCCGCCGCACTGACAGGATCACCGGATCATCGTTTCAGGCGCTCTGGCGACGCCGCTTGTCCAGCCGCTTCAGCAGCAACGTGCGCTTGAGTATCGACAGATGGTCGACGAAGACCTTGCCGACAAGATGATCCATCTCGTGCTGGATGCAGACTGCCAGCGGGCCTTCAAACTCGTGCTCCACCGCGTTGCCGCCGACGTCCTGCGCAGCGACCTTTACGTGCAGCGCACGCTCGACGTCGGCGTAGATGCCGGGAAATGACAGGCAGCCTTCCTGGAACACCTGCACGCCATCCTTCTCGAGGATGCGCGGATTGATCAGCACCAGCGGTTGATCGGAGTTCTCGGACATGTCGGCGACGAGCAGCTGCTTGTGCTCATCCACCTGGGTCGCGGCGAGGCCGACGCCGGGCGCCGCATACATCGTCTCCAGCATGTCGACGACGAGTTCTTTCAGTGCCGCGTCGAACACGGCAACTGGCTGCGCGGTAATGCGCAGGCGTGGATCGGGGTATTCGAGGATCGTCAAAATAGCCATGGCAAACGTCAGATGCGGGTGCGCAGCCTCGGTTCCAAGGGCGCGACCGGCGATTTTACGCGATCGGCAGCGCCTGTGTTGCACCCGGCCTGCCCGCGAGCGGGCCGCGGAGCGCCCGTAACCTGGCGTAGCTTATCGCACGACTCTGCCGGCAATTGTTTTCCGACACCGCGACCCACACGGACGCGCGACCCACACGGAGGTCGGAAGTGTTCCCGGTGTTCGCGGGCGCCGGGAGCGCCCACGGAACCGACATACCGGCGATCCAGGGCCATCGCCGGCAGCTGCTCCTGCGTTGCCAGCGTACCGGCCATCCATGGCCATCGCCGGCAACTGCTCCTGCGTTGCCAGCGTACCGGCCATCCATGGCCATAAAAAAGCCGCGACCTTTGCAGGCCGCGGCGCTTGATCCCGAGCCGCATCCGCTACACGAGCCGATGCGGCGACGAGCGGTCAGTGGTTGGCGCGTTCGATGGTGAACGGCCCGGCTTGGGCGAGTGCCACGTCGAGATCACTGGCGGTGCCGACCAGGATCACTTGCTTGCCGTCACTGCTGAGCGCGAGCCGCGCCCCCGCGTCGCTGAGAGCGCTCCATGCGCTGGCAGCATCGACCGCGCCGTTGCGCGCGACCAGACGCAGCCAGACCTGATTGCCGATACGGATCGCCTCGACGCGGAATGCGCCGCCCGTCGCTTGCGCAATCGGTGTGATGTGCAGCGAGAGGAGTGTGCTGCTGACGATATCTAGCGTAACGGGCTGGTTCGTCGTGAGTGACGGTGCGGCCGTGCCATCGGTTACTGGCGCAACCGCCTGTGCCCCGTCGCCGCCCACCTCAAAGCCGTTGCGGAAGATGACGATCTCCGTGGTGTCGGTCGCGCTGACAGGACCCGCCGGGCCGGTTGCGGTGATCGTGTTGCTGAGCAGATCGCTACCCGTGTCGTTGACCAGGGCATTCAGCAGGTACGTCACGCTGCTGTGCGCAGGCAGATCGATGGTGCCGCTGAGATCGCGCGTCGTCACCGTGTTGCAGGTCGCACCATTGATAGCCATGCACTGCCACGCGTTGACACCGACGGTCAGCTCCACCGGCAACACATCCGAGACGGCCACACCGGTCATGTTGGAGCTGCCGTTGTTGCCGACCGTGATGACGTAAGTCAACGAGTGTCCGAACTGCACATAGTCACGGTAGTCGGTGATGGTGACGTGCAGTGCGCTCGCTGCTGCGGCGCCGTCTGCTGTGAACGTGACCGGACTCCCGGTCAGGCCGACGGCACTTGCCGTTACCGTGTTGGTACCGGGCGTCGGGTCGAGGATCCAGCCGCCCAGCGTCGCGATGCCATTTGCGTCCGTGGTTTGGTTTGCAGCGACCAGCGTGCCGTTACCTGCGCCTGCCGCGAACGTCACCGCGACGCCGGCGACCGGATGGCCGCCCGCATCCGTCACGATCACGGAGGGTTGGGCGCCCGGCAGGAGTTGACCCGCTGTGCCACTGAACGTGACCGCACCGTTGGCCGCAATCGACACGGCCGTGCCGGTGCCAATCGTGATCGTGCCGTTCGCTGCCGCTGCGCTGTAGTCCTGCGAGGAGGCCACATCGAGGGTTGCGACGACGCCGTAGCTGCCGATCTGCACCGGGGCGCTGCTACCACCCGGGTTGTAGGTGACGTCCACTGTGGCGAGGAAGCCGGCGACATCGCCGCTGACCGTCGCGGTCGCCGCGTGCGTATTGCCGTCGTAGGGGAACGTGCCGAGGCCCGAGATCGCGATCGTGACGGCCTTCGGCGATACCACCAGGGTGGTGCTGCCGTTGGCGACATAGTTGGTACCGGTGCACGCCGCAGTCAGCGTGGTGCTGCCGGCGTGGGTGCGCGGGTAAGGGCCACTGGTTGCGGTCAACGTGCATGCCGTCGTGTTGCCCGGTTCCTGTGACAGCACCGCCGTCGTCGAATGCGCCTGGCCGTCGAACGTGAAGTTCGTCGCGCCGAAGTCAATCGAACTGGTGGCGCGCACGACATGCAGCACGTCGCTCGCGGTTCCGCTGTAACCGGCCTGCGTGATCGTCGCGACCACCGCGTAATCGCCTGCATTGATCGGCGGCGTGGTGCTGCCGTCGTAGGTCAACGTGTAGGACAGTCCGGCCGGTGTGGTCGTGACGATGACCGGATGCGTGGCGCCGTTGTAGGTCTGCGTCAGCGAGGCCGGATCGAACGCGATCGTGGCGTTGCTCATCGCGATGCTGAGCGCGCTGCTCGATGTCGCAAACATCGCACCGCTGGTCACACCGACCGCGCGTGTCGTGATCGCGTAGGCGCCATTGCGATTGAACACCGCGCGGAACAACGACGTCGCGTTGTAGCCCGCAGCCACCGGGAAACCGGTGGACGGACCGAAGTCGCCGCACAGCATCGTCGCATCGCTTGCACACGCATTCAGCGTGATCGCATGGTAGGCGTTGTCAGGCGCGAGATAGCTGACCGTCAGGTCACTCGGCGCGAGTGTGTTGCCGGCCAGCGCGATAACGAATTGGCCAAGCACGTTCTCGTCATTCGGCGCTGCCGTCGCGCTGCTGATCGCGGCCGTGCCGGTGTTGGCGAGGGTCGCCGAGATATCGACGTTGGCGCCGGTCGAAGCACTGGCCGGCCCAGCGGACTGCAGCGTGAGCTGCGCGACATCGATCGACTGGCTCGCATTCGCGTAGACCGTGCCGGTGCTGACGCCCGCGATCGAGACCGCCACATCGTAGCGGCCACCACGGTGATAGCGCGTGCGGAACATCGAGACCGCGCCGTCGGTGAGCGGGAAGCCGCTGACCGGACCAAACGTCGCATCCAACGTGTTGCCATCCTGGGTCAATGCAAGCGGGCACCAGAAGCCTGGGCTCGCCGCGACACAGCTCGCACTTTCCTGCGTGGCTGCGCGGTAGTCGATATCCAGATCCGCGATCAGCGCATTGCCGCCGCGACTGATGACCAGGTTCGCGATCACGTTCTCACTGGCCGCAGGACCGGTGAGATGCGTGGTTGCGCTAAGCATCGAGTACAGCGGCGTATCAAGCGTGACCACGCCGACCGGATCGCCGGCAAGATCGAGCGACGCGTCGATCGCATCGACGACCAGCGTACCCGACGCCGAGACCTGCGCGTAGTTCGGATCCGTCGTCGTCGCCACCACGTGGTACTGGCCCACCGCGGTTGGCGGCGTGGTCGTCAGCGGATACATCGTGCTGCCGTCACCGATATAGGTGACCGCGTAGCTCACGCCTGGCGGGTTGGTGGTCGCCGTGACCGGCGCCACCGCGCTGCCGCTGTAGGTGCGATGGATCTTGCTGTCGCCCGCATCCACGCCGTCCAACGTGATCGACGCGCCTCCCTGGGCAGCGATGACCAGTGTGCCGGTCGCGCTGCCGTAGTAGTTCGGATCGTTGACCCGCGCAAGCAGGCTGTAGCTGCCCGCCGAGGCCGGTGCGGTCGCGTCGCCGTCGTAGCTCATGTCGATCGCGGCAACGGCCGGGGTCGCAGTCGCGGTGACTACCTGTGGCGCGCCGTTGAAGCTGCGGTTGACGGTGCCGCTGACGGCGCCGTCGATGCTCACCACCGCGTGCGCCTTGGCGATTACCAACATACCCTGCGCCGTGCCGCTGTATGGCGCGGTGGCAGTCACGTAGACGCAGTAGCTGCCGGCGTTGGTCGGCGCGGTCGTGTCGTTGCCGCTCGGCGTCGCCGGGCAGCTGGTACCCGTCAGCGCTTCGTAGATCACGGCGTGCGGCACGCTCGACGGATCGACGCTGACCGGATGTGGGCCACCGTCGTAGACCTGGTGCAGGTCGGTCAGGTGGAAGCTGACCAGATTCGGCCCGATCGTGATCGCCTGCTGACTGTGTGCGTAAACCACCTGCATCGTCGCGATATCAACGACTTCGTACGTGATTGTGTAGCCGCCTTCGCGATAGAAGATGCCTTGGCCCGAGGTCGTGGCGTTGTGACCGTCCTCGAGCGGGAAGCCGGTACCCGGACCGTAGTACGTGACCAGATTGTTATTCGTCTGCGTCCACGGCAGCGCGACGAAGCCGCTGCCATTTTGGTAGTACAGCGTTGCATCGGCCGGCGTGAGGGCAGCATTCGCGCTGTCGCTCAAGGTGACGCGGACGATGACGTTGCCATCGACACGGCCACCGACGTTGGTCAGCGTGGTCTGCGACAGCAGTGCATCCTCGGCTTGGCCGGAGGTTGCGCCGTTGTAGGACACCGCCGCATCCGGCACCGTGGTTTCAGACATCGCCGTGGCGTAGACCCTGCCATCCGCGCCGACGACGCTGAGGTGGACCTGGTAGTCGCCATGCTTGAACTGGAACTTCGACGGCGGCAACGTCATCGCCGGGTTGATCGTCGGCAACGGTGTGTCGTTCGCAGCCAGGTTCGGATAGCGGAACACGGTGGAAGTGCGGCCGTTGAGCGAGCCGCTGCCCTGGCTCAGGAACAGCGAATCGTAGTCCTGCGGACAGCCATGGTGGTTGCCCGGCTCCTGCGCCGCCCAGCCACTCGGATCGTAGATGCAAGCGAGCACATCATCGGCAGCAATGGCGATGGGGTGGCCGCCGGTGGCGTTGCCATCATCGATGCGCACCACCGCGATCTCGTAGTGGACCTTCTGCGATGTCTGCGGACCGCTGTTGCCAATCGTGCCGTTGTAGTCGACCAAGTCGGTGTACGGCGCGTTCGTGGTCGACAGCAACGCCTGCGCCGGACCGTTGACGGTCAACGTGACTGCCGAGGCGTCGCCAACGACGAGGATCGCGCTGGCCGAACCGGTGTAGTTCGGATCGTTCAACGTCGCGACAACCGAGTACGAACCCGTCGCGGTCGGCACGCTCGCACTGCCGTCATAGGTAACGCTGACGCTGCCAGTCGTGATCGGGCTTGCGCTGGCACCCACTGCATGCGTCGAACCGTAGCTCTGCTGCAGGTCGGCTTGATTGATCGTGACCGTGCTCTGCGCCTTCGGGATCACCACCACGCCGTTGCCGCTGGCGGTGTAGTTGGTACCGATGCAACTGGCGACATTGACCGCGTAGCTGCCGGCATCCGGACCGACCGTGGCCGGCGTCGCAGTACACGACGTGCCCGGCTCCTCGGTGATATGCGCGGTCACCGTCTGTGCAGCGCCTGTGTAGGGCACGCCGCTGCCGAACGTGATCGTCCCGACGGCCTTGGCCACGGTGACCGTGGCACTACCGCTGGCCGCGTAATTGTCGCCCGAACAGGTCGCGCTCACCGGATAGCTGCCAGCGTCTGTCACGGTCGCCGGAGTCAGCACACAGGTGACGTTGGTGTCTGTCGGCGTCATGTGCGCGGTCAGGGTCTGCGCGGAACCGGTGTAGGTCAGGTTGAGGTTGTCGAACACGACCGTGCCGGCACCCTTGGTGTTGGTCAGCGCGAAGCTGGCTGCGCCCAACGTGCCGCTGGCCGCCGTGACGTTGTAACTGCCGGCCAGTGCATTCGCGCTGGCGGCAGTCGCAAAGACGCCGTTGTAGTTGCTGGTGCCGCTGATGCTGGCGAGGCTCGCTGACGGACCACTCGCCGGCGCGGTGAATGCAACCGACTGGCCCATCACAGCGCCGCCGAGCACATCGACCACGCGTGCGGCGAGGGACTGACCAAACGCGGTATTGATCACCGTGCTCTGGCCGCTTCCCGATTTGGCGACGACCTGCGTCGGCGTGTTGTCGCCGCAGGACGCGTTGCCGATTGGGGTTGCGGACAATGGATCAGCAATCAGCGCCGCATTGCCGCCGGTCGACGGCGCCGCGCCGTCATAGAAGTTCGAGCCGAGCACCAGCGCGTTGGCCGACCAGCTGTTCTGCACGTCGGCGACGTCGCCGGACAATGCATTGTCGAACACGCGACCGACGTCTTCGCTTCCCAAGCTCGCGAACGACAGCACGAGCAGCCCGTACTTGCTGTTGGTCACCGTATTGCAGACCGTCGTGGTGGTGCTGCTGCCGTTGTCGATCAGTAGTCCGTTTTGCGTGTTGGTGAATGTATTGTCGCGGGCCAGCACAGTCGCGCCCGCGTTGCCGTCGAGCTGCAGACCGGTGTTGGTGTAGTACTGGGTCTGCCCATCGACCTGGTTGCGCAGGATCTGGATCGAGCCGGTGTTTTGTTCCACCTGCAGCGCGTTGCTCTGCACATGGGTGAACACGTTGTCCTCGATCAAGCCGCCATTGGCCTTGAGATACTTGACCGCCTGTCCGTACTGGATTGGCGGTGTCGTGTCGTTGGCGAAATCCTTGAACAGGTTGCGCGCAATCGTCCAGTTCTG
>JBDTWV010000009.1:0-16870 GCA_040006495.1 Dokdonella sp. | reverse complement strand
GCGCGAGCCACTTCACGCCTTCGAGCTTGTGCGCTTCCTCGTCGAAGATCTCGACGAACAGTCCGCCGATGATCTTGCGCTTCGCTTCGGGATCGGCGACGCCAGCGAGCGCGGAAAAGAACCGGTCGGCCGCGTTCACACGGATCACCTTGACGCCCATACCGCCGTTGTCCGCTTCGGCCGCGAACATCGCCATTACCTGATCGCCTTCCTTCCAGCGCAACAGGCCGGTGTCGACGAACACGCAGGTCAGGCGTTCGCCGATTGCGCGCTGTAGCAGCGCCGCGACGACCGATGAATCAACGCCACCGGAGAGGCCAAGCAAGACATGATCGTCGCCAACCTGGGCGCGCACGCGCGAAATCTGGTCATCGATGATGTTGGCCGCAGTCCACAGGGTCGCACAGCCGCAAATGTCGGTGACGAAGCGCTCAAGCAGTGCGCTGCCCTGCTTCGTATGCGTGACCTCGGGATGGAATTGCACGCCATACCAGCGCTTGGCGTCATTCGCCATCGCCGCGACCGGGATTCGCTCGGTGCGAGCAGTGACGACGAAACCGGGCGGCGCGGTCGCAACATGATCGCCGTGGCTCATCCAGACATCGAGCGCCTGCGCGGGCGGGTAGTCGCTGAGTCCAGCGAGCAGACGATCATGCGCGACGACTTCAACTCTGGCATGACCGAATTCACGGGCGTGTGCAGCCTCGGTCGCACCGCCGAGCTGCGCGGCCAACGTTTGCATGCCATAACAGATCCCGAGAATCGGCACGCCTGCGTCGAACACTGCTTGTGGCGCCAGAGGCGCATCGGTCAGAGTTGTCGACTCCGGGCCGCCGGACAGGATGATGCCCTTCGCACCGAATGCGGCGATCGCCGACGGGTCGTGGTCCCAAGCCCATATCTCGCAGTAGACGCCGAGTTCGCGAATGCGCCGCGCAATCAGCTGCGTGTACTGCGCGCCGAAGTCGAGAATCAGGATCTTGTCGGTGTGGATGTTGGACATGAGGGATAGGAGGCTGTGAAAGATTGCTTTTGCTCGCCCTGCACAGCGGCAAAGCTGTCCAGAGGCCTGAACGGGCCGCGTTTGCAACGCCCGGAAGCAAGGACCGGTGCTACGGCGCCGACATCGCTTTCGGCTCCTCCGCCAGCAGCGGCGCAGGGCAGGACAATGCGGGTCCGGCACACTTCGTCGAATGCCAAAATTCGCGTCACGCGTGCGAATGCGCCGGGACATTCCAGCCCACTACGCTTTGCCTCCGCCCCCTCCCGGGACAGCCGCTACCACGATTCAATCGAGTCGATAATTCGGCGCTTCCTTGGTGATCGTCACGTCGTGCACGTGTGATTCGCGCCGGCCTGCCGAGGTGATCCGCACGAATTGCGGTTTGGTGCGCATCTCGGCAACCGTCGCGCAGCCGACGTAGCCCATCGACGCACGCAAGCCACCACCGAGTTGGTGCACGATATTGCGCAACGATCCGCGATACGGCACGCGACCCTCGATGCCCTCGGGCACGAGTTTGTCTGCGTCGCCTTCGTCGTCCTGAAAATAGCGGTCTTTCGAGCCCTGCTGCATCGCGCCCAGCGAGCCCATGCCGCGATAGCTCTTGTACGAGCGGCCCTGATAAAGCTCGACGTCGCCGGGGCCTTCTTCGGTACCGGCGAACATGCCTCCGATCATCACGCAGTCGGCACCCGCGACAAGCGCCTTGGCGATATCGCCGGAATAGCGGATACCGCCATCGGCAATCAGGCAGACCTCGCTGCCTTTCAAGGCATCCGCAACCATGCTGATGGCCGTGATCTGAGGCACGCCGACGCCAGCAACCACTCGCGTCGTGCAGATCGAGCCAGGACCGACACCCACCTTGACCGCATCGGCGCCGACGTCGGCAAGTGCGCGCGCGGCATCGCCGGTCACGATGTTGCCTGCGATCAGCGAAACATGCGGGAAGTTCTGGCGCACCCAGCGCACGCGCTCGATCACGCCGTTGGAATGGCCGTGTGCGGTATCGACAACCAATGCATCGACGCCCGCTTCGATCAAGGCCGCAACACGCTGTTCGGTGTCGCCCGCGACGCCGACCGCCGCGCCAACGCGCAAGCGCTCGCTGGCATCCTTGCAGGCGCGCGGATTGTCGCGCGCCTTCTGGATGTCCTTGACCGTGATCAGGCCGCGCAAGCGGAACGCATCGTCGACGACCAGCACTTTTTCGATGCGATGCTTATGCAGCAACGCGAGCACTTCATCCTCGCCTGCGCCTTCCTTGACCGTGACCAAGCGCTCCTTGCGGGTCATGATGTTGCGCACCGGATCGTCGGGCTTCTTTTCGAAACGGAGATCTCGATGCGTCACGATTCCAACCAGTTGCTCGCCCTCGACCACCGGCACGCCGGAGATGTTGTGGCCACGGGTGATCTGGATCACGTCGCGGATCGATGTCTGCGGACTGACCGTTACCGGGTCGCGGATCACGCCGGCCTCGAACTTCTTGACCAGACGCACTTCGGCGGCCTGGCGTTCGATCGTCATGTTCTTGTGGATGATGCCGATGCCGCCGCATTGGGCCATCGTGATTGCCAGGCGTGCCTCGGTGACGGTATCCATTGCAGCGGACACGATCGGCAGGTTCAGGCGGATGTTGCGGGTCAGGCGGGTGCCGAGGTCGACATTGCGCGGCAGTACGGCGGAAAACGCCGGTACCAGCGAAACGTCATCGAAGGTCAGAGCTTCAGAGAGTATGCGCATGCCCTATTTTACAGACACACGGTGGGCACCGCCAGCGCCAGCGTTCAGTCGAAAACCGTTTCAGCCGCTTCCATCGTGTTTTCGATCAGGGTCGCCACGGTCATAGGGCCCACACCGCCCGGCACTGGCGTGATCCACGATGCGCGTTCGGCTGCCGGCGCGAACTCCACGTCGCCGACCAGGCGACCGTCGTCGAGCCGGTTGATGCCAACATCGATCACGACGGCACCGGGTTTGATCCATTCGCCCTTGATCAAGCCGGGGCGCCCCGCGGCGACGACAACAATGTCGCCCTGTCGTACTTCGCGTTCGAGATCGGCGGTGAATTTGTGGCAACCGGTCGTGGTGCAGCCGGCCAGCAATAATTCGAGGATCAGTGGGCGGCCGACGTGGTTGGACACGCCGACTACGACGGCATTGCGACCACGCACGGGCTGATCAGTGTGCGCAAGCAAGGTCATCACGCCCTTCGGCGTGCAGGGTCGCAGGCCGCGTTGGCGCAGTGCGAGCCGGCCGACGTTTTCCGCTTGGAATCCATCGACATCCTTGCGTGCGTCGATGCGGTCGATCAGCGCAGTCGCGCTGATCCCGGCCGGCAACGGTAGCTGCAACAGGATTCCGTGCACCTCGGGATCGACGTTCAAACGGTCGATCAACGCGACCAGGTCGGCCTCGCTGGTCGTCGCCGGCAAGTCGAAATCGAATGAACGGAATCCGACGTGTTCGCAGGCGCGCCGCTTGTTGCGCACATAGATCGCAGAAGCCGCATCGGCGCCGACCAGAATGACCGCCAACCCCGGCGCGCGCTGCCCCGTGGCAACCCGCGCAGCGACACGCGTTGCCACACCATCGAGCACATCATCGGCGATGCGGCGGCCGTCCAGGAGTCGCGCAGTCATTTCGATTCCAGCAGTGATCGCGCATTATCCCACGCCCGCGCCACCGCCGCGGTACCTTAAACCAGAATGAGTGCGCCATGACTGATCTCGAAACCGAACTGGATGCAGCCGCGTTCCAGCGCCTGCTCGCGCATTTGCGCACGCGCACCGACGTGCAGAACATCGACCTGATGATCGCCGCCGGCTTCTGCCGCAATTGCCTGGCCGACTGGTATCGCGAGGCCGCCGCCGAGCGCGGCGCGCAGATGGACAAGGACGCGGCGCGCGAGCATGTCTATGGCGAGCCGTTCGCCGAGTGGAAGATGAAATATCAACCAGAGGCCACAGCCGACCAGCTGGCTGCGTTTGCCGCGGCACAGAAAACGCATCGCGACTAAATCTGGCGCAGCACGAATAGGGACGCGGCAGCGTCCTGTGGGAGCTCCGGAAGGCGCGATGCGTTGTGCTTTCCTCTACCAGAAGCATCGCGCCTGCCGGCGCTCCCACCAAGAAACTCAATCGAGGACGCGGAGCACGAATGTGTCTGTTGCGAGCCGTTCGCCGAGTGGATGGCCAACTATCAGCCAATGGCTATGTACGAACATCAGCCTGCGTTCGCCGCGACACAGAAAGCGCATTGCGATGAAACGTGGCGCGGGGAATCGGTATCTGGAATAGCTTGGCAGAAATTTGATCAGGGAAATCGCGCGCGTCAGCGATCACGCATGCGTGGAGCAAAGCCGCGCGACGTCCTCGTAACCCGCGAATCGCGCATCGGCGCCGCATCCAGGGCACTTGGGGTCACGCAACAGGCGCAGTTCGCGAAAGGTCCCAGCAAGCGCGTCGTAACACAGCAAACGCCCGACCAGCGGGTTGCCGATGCCGAGCAGGAGCTTCAGCGCCTCGGTTGCCTGCAACATGCCAATGATGCCGGGCATCACGCCGAGCACGCCGGCTTCACTGCAGTTCGGCGCTTCGGCTGCGGATGGCGGTTCGGGAAATAAACAGCGGTAGCAAGGTGAGTCATCGCGCCGCGAGTCGAATACGCTGACCTGGCCGCTGAAACGGTGCACGGCGCCGTAAACCAGCGGCAGGCTCAGACAAAGGCATGCCGCATTGAGCAGGTAGCGCGTCGGGAAATTGTCGGCGCCGTCGATGACCACATCATGATCGCGCAACAAGGACTCGACGTTTGCCGCAGCAACGCGCTGCGTGATTGCGTCGACCCGAGTCGTCGGATTCAAGGCATTCACCGCGACGCGCGCCGATTCGGTTTTCGCCATGCCGATGCGGGCGTCGGCGTGGATGATCTGTCGCTGCAGGTTTGAGCGTTCTACATGATCATCATCGATCAGGGTCAGATGCCCAACGCCGGCCGCGGCCAGATACAGCGCGGCTGGTGCGCCCAGCCCTCCGGCGCCGATCAGCGCGATGCGCGCAGCGCCCAGTCGTTGCTGGCCGGCAGCGCCGACCTCGGGCAAGACCAGATGCCGGGCATAGCGTTCGGCCGAATCCGTATCGAGCACGCCCTGCTCTACCGGCAACCCTTCACTCTTCCAGCTGCCAAATCCGCCGCGCACCGAAACGCAGTGCGCATAGCCGAGTCCACGCAGGGTTTCGACCGCGAGCAATGAACGCTGGCCGCTCGCGCAGATCGCGAGAATCTCGCACTCCCGGTCCGGCGCGATGGCATCGATGCGCCGCTCAATGAGACCGCGCGCAAGCCCGATTGCACCCACGGGCATGCCGACCGCTCGCTCATTGTCCTCACGCACGTCGAGCAACAGTGCTCCGGCGTGCTGGCGCGCAAGTGCTTCAACCGGACCAATCTCCGCGCCATCCATCGAGTGCTGCCCGTTCGCGTTCATCACCAAATAATCCCAGGCAGAAGCATCACATCGACGACGTCGCCGACGGCCAGTTCAAAAACGTGCTCGGGCAGGATCATCAGCGCATCCGCCTCGGCGACGCCCCGCAACATACCCGATCCTTGGGCTGGCAACGGCGTGGCCCAGCATGCGCCGTCGTCACATGGCTGGACGCGGACGCGTACGAACTCGGTGCGGTCGTGTTGCTTGCAAATGCCAACGGCGAGGCGCGCTTTCGTACTGCAGCCATCGACAGGACTCGCCCCCTGTAATGCGAGCAGTGCCGGACGAACCAGAGTGAGAAATGTGGCGATCGAGGAGACCGGGTTGCCTGGCAGCGCGAACACGATTGCGCCACCAACCTCGCCGCACAACACCGGCATGCCAGGCTTCATTCGCACTTTCCAGAAATGCACGCGCCCCAGTTCGGCAATCATGGACGGCATGAAATCCGCTTCGCCAGCGGAGACACCCCCGCTGCTGATGATCACATCGCTACGCTCGCCCGCTTTGCGTAAAGCGACCCGGATTGTGTCGGGATCGTCACGCAGGTGCGCAACCGGACTCGGCTCGATGCCAAGCCCTTGCAAGAGGCCACCAAGACTGTAGCGATTGCTGTCGTGGATCTGACCAAACCCGAGCGCACGATCGGGCGGCACCAATTCGTCACCGGTAACGAACAACGCGACACGCGGCAAGCGTGTCACCTGCGTCGTTGCATGACCACATGCCGCGAGGACACCCAGACGCGCCGCGCTGAGACGATCGCCGGCGCGCAGCACATTTTCGCCCGCACGGTAGTCCTCGCCTGCCGACCGCACATTCGCGCCCGCGCGCTGGCCTGCATCAACGATGATGAAATCACCCTCGACGCGCACATTTTCCTTCATGACGACGGTGTCCGCTTCGGCGGGCAGGGGCGCGCCGGTCGTAATGCGCAGGCATTCGCCGCTGCCAAATCGCGGGGCGTGTGCAGACCCGGCCAATACGCGGCCGGCGACCCGAAAGCCAGCCTCGCCACGTGCCGGCAAATCGGTGCCGCGCAACGCATACCCGTCCATCGCGGAATTGGCAAACGGTGGCAGGTCGTGTGGCGCAATCAGGTCACTGGCGAGGATGCGGCCGAGCGCACATTCGAGATCGACCGATTCCGTTGCCAAGCGTCGTGGCAAGCACAGCTCGGCTACCCGCGCGCGCGCGGCATCGACCGACAAATGGGTCGGGAATTCAGCGGGCGAGTCGGAGCTTGGCATAAGCTGAGAAATCTTCAGGCGTGTTCAGATTCTGAAACTGCCGGCGCTGACTTGAAAAATCAAGTTCACGTGCCGCTATCGAGTCCTGCCATTGCCAGACGCCCTGCCCCGCGTCGATGGCGCGTGCTGCAGAGAGCGCCAGCTCGCGTCGATACACCGCGAACAAGGGCTGGCGACGTTCTCCATCATGCACGCGGACGCAGCGCGCGCCGGACTGGAGTGCGCAGACGAGCAGACGATTGGCGAGCTCGGATGGCGGCGTGGGGCAATCAACCGGCAGTGTCAGCAGCCAGGCCGTCGTGCACACGCCGAGCGCCGCTGCGACGCCCGCCAGAGGTCCGCGAAAACCCGCTCCCGCGTCGCTTATCGTTTGGGCGTAGCATGCGTATTCGTCGCGATGTCGGTTCGCAACGATCAATACATGGTCACTGGGCGAGGCAGCAACTTCGTTCGCGATTGGACCCGTATCGAGCAAGGCATATCCACCGCCGGCAGAGCGCGACTCAAGCGAATGCATTCCCACGACGGCATCGAGCACCCACTCGATGAGCGGTCGCCCAGCCACAGCCTCCAGACCCTTGTCCCGACCACCGAGCCGGCTCGCCGCACCACCGGCGAGGATTGCGATGGTGAGTGCGGGGGCGACCATGTTGCGACGTCAACTCTTGCTGCGCTTCGCGTTGCGGATCATGCGGGTGCGCTTGCGCTGCTGGCCTTCGGTCAGGACGTTGCGTTTGCCCGCAAACGGGTTTTCGCCATCGCGGAACTCGATGCGGACCGGAGTGCCTTCGAGGCGATAACGCTTGCGGAAGAAATTTTCCAGATAGCGCCGATAGCTTTCGGCGATCTCCTTGGTGCGCGAACCGTGGATCACGATCGTCGGCGGATTGGTGCCGCCAGGATGCGCATACTTCATCTTCGGGGTGTGGCCGCGAACCACCGGTGGCTGATACGCCTGATAGGCAGCCTCGATCGCGCGGGTGAGTTCCGAAGAAGTGAACTTGTGGTTGGCGGAGGCGTAGGCGCGATTGATCGCCTTCATCAACTCTCCGATGCCGCTGCCATGCAGTGCGGAAATAAATACCGGGGGTGCCCACGTCGCGAATTCCAGTTTTCGCGACAACGACGCCACGCACTGCTCGCGCGAGTACTTGTCCATGTCGTCCCACTTGTTGACCGCGATGACCAGCGCACGACCGGAATCGAGGACTTGTCCCACCAGAGACGTGTCCTGATCAGAGACACCTTCGCGCGCGTCGAGCATCAGCACGGTCACATTCGTCGCATCAATCGACTGCAGTGATTTGATCACGCTGAATTTTTCGACGACATCCTCGATGCGCGCGCGACGACGGATGCCCGCGGTGTCGATCAACGTATAGCGCTTGCCATCGCGTTCGAGCGCGACGCGGATGGAATCACGAGTGGTGCCGGGCACGTCCGACGCGATCATGCGCTCTTCACCGAGCAGGCGATTGACCAGCGTGGACTTGCCGGCGTTCGGGCGGCCCACGATCGCAACGCGGATGCCTTCGTCCGGCAGGACCGCCAGTGGATCGACATCGTTCTTCGGCAACAGCGCATCCAGTGCCAGCAGCACCGGCGTCACGCCACGCCCGTGCGCTGCGGAAACCGGCAATGCGGAAGCCATGCCAAGCGCCGCGAACTCCGACAGCGCCACATTTTCTTCCAGGCCATCGACCTTGTTCACGATCAACAGCATCGGCTTGCCGCCGCGGCGCAGGCGATCAAGGATCGCGCGATCGGTCGGCAACAGGCCGTCACGTGCATCCACAGTCAGCAGGACGACATCCGCTTCGGCGATTGCGAATTCGGCCTGGCGCGCGGTCTGGTTCTCGATCCCAGCGGCATGTTCGATGAAACCGCCGGTGTCGACGACGACGAACGGGGCCTCGGCGAGACGGCAAATGCCGTAGTGGCGATCGCGGGTCACGCCGGGAATGTCATGTACCAGCGCGTCACGTGTGCGGGTCAGGACGTTGAAAAGGGTCGATTTGCCGACGTTCGGACGGCCGACCAGGGCGACAACAGGAAGCATGGCGGGCTCCGAAGCGGGAGATCCGTCTTCCGCAACGGCGGCGCTGTCGGCAGAGGGGATCGGGTGGATGGCACCGGTGAAACGCCGGTGCCGACAATGATCAGTGGCAAATGCCTACTGGCGGGCGCGGTACGCGCCGATGTGTCCCTTCACGTCCTCGACATAGACCACGTCGCCAACAACCAATGGCGCGCCTTCGATGGCTTTTTTGCCTAGGCGCTCACGCGCGGCAAACTTGCCCTCATCGAGGCTCAACCAGTGCACGTAGCCTTCGCTGTCGCCGACAACGACGTATTTCCCCTGGATCGCAGGTGCGCCCAACCAGCGATATTTCAGCTGATCCTGTTTCCAGAGGTTCACGCCCGTTTCGCGATCGAATGCCCATACATTGCCTTCGGCATCGACGATGACCACGGTATTGCCGCCGACGGCGGCCCCCACGTAACTCGACAGATCGCGCTGCCAGAGCGGCCGACCACTGTCAAGCGCCAGCGCGGCGACTTGGCCACGATAACCCGCGCCGAAAAGAGCCGATCCGTCGGACACCATGTTGCCGTCTACGTCCGACAGGCGGTCGACCTCGGTCCTGCCTTCGCCCAAGGACAGCGTTTGCACCCACTGCTCGGCGCCGTCGCTGATCCGGATCGCGCTGACCTTGCCATTGTCGAAGCCGTCATACACGACACCATTGACGATCAGTGGAGCGGAATTTCCTCGCAGGCTGAGCGCTGGGACCGGCTGATCGAAAATCCACTTGCGCGTGCCATCAGCGGCGTCAAGTCCAACCAGATGGCCATCATTGCTGCGCACGACGACCACGCCGTCCGCGATCGCCGGCGCGGCGATCACTTCGGAGGTCATCTGCGCGTTCCAGCGATCCGCGCCATCCTGGGCTGACATCGCGTAAACCTGTCCATCCAGGCCGCCCACGACCAGCAAATCGCCAGCGACGGTCGGGCCACCCGACCAGCGCAAGGTATTGTCGCCGCGCCGCCACAGCCATCCGCTGCGTTTGCCAAGATGCTTCTGCCAGATCGTCCGACCGGTGGTCGCATCGATCGCTTCAACGGTTCCGTCTACGCCGGCGGCGTACAAGCGCCCGTCGACACTGGTCGGCGCGATGCGCGCTCCGGATTCGCCGGCGCCGCCACCGACGCCCTCGGTCCACAGACGCTCGACTTGCGTGGTCGGCACGAATTGGGTCAACGGTGTTGGCGGTTCGACATTGTCTTTCTTGCCGAGCGATTTCAGCCAGGTGCAACCGCTGAGTGTGGTGGCGAGTACCGCGATGACGATCAGGGCGCGTTTCATGAACCGCTTTTCTCCGGGACGGGTGCGCTCGGCTCGGCCGACTTGGGCGCCTTGGCCAATACGACGGCGATATCGTCAAGCTTCATCTGGACAAAAACACGGTTTGGCGCCTGCGCATCAAGATGCGAGAGCGCTTCCTGATAGGCGGCGCGCGCGTCGTCGGCACGACCCAGTTTCACCAAGGCGTCGCCGCGGATTTCCCCAGCGAAGCTGGAGTATTCGTCCTTCGGGACGCCGTCAACCAGCTTGATCGCGCCATCAGCGTCGCCCTGCGCGAGTTTCACGCGCGCCAGGCGCAACGCGGCAAGCGATTTCAAACTGTCGACGTCAGAATGCTCCTGCGCCCAGGCCAGATCGATCGCGGCGCCAGCGAGATCATTCTTCGCGCTTGCCTGCTCGGCTTGGTACATCGCGGCCAGAACTGCATAGACGGTTCCGGCATAGTCTTTGCGCAGGACGCCCGCGATTGTGGTCACTTCATCGTTGCGCTTGGCCTCGGCCGCATCGCTCAACGCCTGGTATTGCGACGCGGCTTCGGCATCGTGGCGCAGGCGATGTGCCTTCCACTGCTGCCAGCCGAAAATGAGCACCAGTCCAAGCAGCACGCCAACCGCGATGGAAATCGCGTTTTCGCGTAGCCATTTCTGGACTACCTCACCTTGTTCGTGTTCGTCTAGAACGTCGAAATCCATGCATTCACCTGGGGGAAAACAAAAAAACGCAGCCGGCCACGATCGTGGCCGATGCAAGAGCGCAAGGTTATCAGGAAACCGCGACGACGCGGTTCATGCGGCCGCAGAACGGCATTGAACCTGCGTATTGCGACTATTGATCGACGTGACTGGGACCCGATCCGGCACTCGCGAACAACTTGACGGTAGCGACGTTGCTACGCTGGTAAGGCGTCAGGTCGACCATCGCCCCATCGGCACGCACTTCGGCACCTTGTGCATTGCCAAGCCGCACCGAAATCGGGCCATCGCTGCGGTATGCATGTTGACTGTGAGCCGCCAGCATGCCGTATTCGAGCTTGCGGCCATCCGCAGTGGTGATTTCCACCCAGCTCTGTTCATTGATCTTCAGATCCAGCGTATGCGCTCCCGCCCCAACCACGTTGGCCGCATCAGCCGACGACGCAGCGGGAGCTGGCGACGGCACCGCTGTCGGAGCGCTCGCGAACGGCGCCATCGAGGCAATCACAGGTGATTGGTCACGCTGCGCCGGTACGCCCGGGGACATCATGCCGATATCCTCGGTCGAAGAGTTGGATGGTACGGATTGGATGGCGGAAGCCTGTGCGTCGATCGTGGACGTCCCAGCACCAACACTCGGCACGGCCACCACGACATGCGCCGGCGGATCGAGCGGCGTCGTGCGCGCGAGATTTTGTTCAAGGCCGCCATGGGTTGCGAGCCATACCGCCGGCACCACAATGATCGCTGTCAGGACCAGATAGGTCGCACTGACCGAATAACGCTCGAACAGATAGCGCGAGCGCGAGATCGTGCCCGTGGCGATCAGCGGAGCAGCCTGCGTATTCGCGGCGGCAACGCTGTTTGCCAACTCGGCGGGAATTCCTACGAGACGTGCATAGCTACCGAGATAACCGCGCAGAAATACCCCTTCGGTCAATCCCGTGTAATCGTCTCCCTCAAGGCGCGCGATCAACTGCGCCGGAAGCTTCAGGCGTGTCGCGACTTCCGCGCGACTCCAGCCATGCGCGTCGCGCGCTGCGCGAAGGCGTTGCCCGAATGGCGCTTCAACGGCGCCATGCAAGGGATTCAATACGGCAGTTTCCCCATCGACCGCATTGGACTGTTCATTCACTTCGCTCGCCTCTACAGCTTTCATTACCGGTGATCCTGTGGACAGTGGCAGCGCCAGTTGGTTGGCGTCTCCCGTATTCGCTTCCGCGGTGTCATGGGCATCTAGGGCCCGCGGCTCAGCGTCTGGTAATTCGTGCATGGTGCTCATGACTTGTCACGCGCACTCAAGGTGTGCGCCTGCTCGGAATCGGGAAATCCCTGCAGGAGCCGATGGGTATATTCACGAGCCGCCTGCGCATTTCCGAGTTGCAATTCGATGTTGCGTCCAAGCATGAGTGCGTCAGGACGTGGCTGTGCGACCGCCTCGAAACGCTGCACGAACGCGCGCGCATTGAAAAAATCGCGTTTGGCATACAGCACCGATGCGAGCTGAAAAAGCACTTCACCGTCGCGCGGGCTTTCCTTGAGCGCGGCGCGCAGTGCGACTTCCGCCTCGTCCATCTTGCCGACCTTGAGCAGGCACGTACCGGAATTGGTTAACGCGAACCACGGCGTCTTGTAGAACGGATCTGCAATCGCACGCTGGAAATATCCCTGCGACTCGTCGTAACGACCGAGTTTGCACAGGAACCGGCCGTAGTTGTTGAGTTCGGCTCCGCCTTTGGGCTTGAGCTCGGCTGCGCGCTTGTAATGTTCCTCTGCTTTCGCGCTCTCACCGATCTGCTCGTACAGCACCGCGATCACGGTATGCGCATCGACATAGTTCGGATCGAACTCCAGAGCCTTGGTGAGATCGCCCAGTGCGATTTCGAGCTTGCCTTGGCGCAGATACTGCTGGCCCAGTTCGGTGTGTACGCGCGCCGCATCCTGACGCTTGCTGGCGGCCGTTTCCTTCTTGACCCCGCCAGTGGGGCCGGATTGTGCGCAGGCTCCGAGCAACGCGACCGAAGCTCCCAAGACTAACGTGACGAAAAACCGCTCAAGCCGCATCGGAAACATCCTGTTCAAGCTTGCGGCGAAATTCCGCCTGGCGACGCGTGCGATCCATAACCTGCCCCTTCAGCTGGCCGCAGGCCGCATCGATATCGTCACCACGCGTACGTCGCACCATGGTCAACACATTTGCATCGAGCAAAATTGTCTGGAATGCGCGGATCACCTCCGCATCGGACCGCTCATATTGCGTGCCGCGGAACGGGTTGAATGGAATCAGATTGACCTTTGCCGGCAGGCGCCGCATCAGTTTCACCAGCTGTCGCGCATACTCGGGCTTGTCGTTGATGTCCTTGAGCATCGTGTATTCGAATGTGATCGTCGTGCGCGGGCGGCGCGCCGCATAGCGCGCGCAGGCATCGAGCAGTTCGGCAATCGGGTACTTCTTGTTGAGCGGGACCAGTTGGGAGCGCAGCTCGTCGTTCGGCGCGTGCAGTGAAACCGCGAGCGAGACGTCGGCAACTTCGCCAAGCTTGTCGATCATCGGCACCAGGCCCGCAGTCGACAAGGTAACGCGCTTGTTGGCGAGTCCCAGACCAAGGTCATCGCGCATCACGCTCATCGCGGTAACGACATTGTCGAAATTGAGCAGCGGCTCGCCCATGCCCATCATCACGACATTGGTCAGCTTGCGCTGGTGATGCGGAACATTGCCCAGATGCTTGGCTGCAACCCAGACTTGGCCGATGATCTCGGCCGCTGACAGGTTGCGGTTGAAACCCTGCGTGCCCGTCGAGCAGAACGTGCACGCCAATCCGCATCCGATTTGCGAGGACACGCACAGCGTACCGCGCGAGGTTTCCGGGATGAACACCGCCTCGATCGCATTGCCGCCGTCCATGCCCAGCAGCCATTTGTGAGTACCGTCGATGGCCTGCTTCTCGAACAGTATGTTCGGCGGCTGGATGTCAAAGGCGTCGGCAAGCTTGACTTGCAACGCCTTGCCAACATCGGTCATCGCCGCGAAGTCGGTGACGTGGCGATGGTAGATCCACTTCATTACCTGGTCTGCGCGATACGGCTTCTCACCGAGTTGCGCGAAAAGCTCACGCAAACCGGTGCGGTCGTAGTCGAACAGATTGGTTCTTGCCATCTTCACCGTTTCGCCGGCGCTGGAAGGTCCGCGCGTGGTCGCGCCGACGCCCGACGACGCAGCCGAGTCCGGGCCTGTACCGGACTCGGCGAGCAAATGTTTGATGGGATGTTCAATCATTTGCATTCAGCCTGATCAGCGCGGGCAGAGCTCAGCATCGGAGAAAAAATACGCGATCTCCACTTTTGCGTTTTCCGCGGAATCGGAACCATGGACGGCGTTCGCGTCGATCGAGGTCGCGAAGTCGGCGCGAATCGTTCCGGCCGCAGCTTCCTTTGGATTCGTCGCACCCATCAGGTCGCGATGTTTGAGAACGGCATTCTCGCCTTCGAGGGCCTGGATCATGACCGGACCGGAAATCATGAACTCGACCAGCGCCTTGAAAAACGGGCGCTCGCTATGCACAGCATAGAAACCTTCAGCTTCCTTGCGCGAAAGATGCTTCATCTTCGCCGCGACAATCTTCAGATCGGCGTTTTCAAAGCGTGAATAAATCTGGCCAATGACGTTCTTGGCGACTGCGTCGGGCTTGATGATGGAAAGGGTGCGCTCCAGCGCCATTGCTGAAATCTCCGGGAGGTCGAGTCGAAGGGGACGACAGGGGATGTCGTTATAACGCCAAAGCCGCGCCAATTCGCGAGCTTAGCTCACATTATCGCTTAGGATTCTAGCTAATTTCGACATAATTTGACACAGCTGGGGTGCACGGGTTTGACCCGACTTGGCCCCTGACCTACCATTCAAACGACCGTTTGATTGTGGGCCAAGGCGACTTTGCGCACCGTGCAACCCAATTTTTCAACTCGCGAACGCATCCTCGGCGTCGCCGAAACGCTGTTTGCGCGTCATGGCTTTGCCGGCGCTTCGCTGCGCCAGGTGACAGCGGCCGCAAAGGTGAATCTTGCCGCGGTGAACTACCACTTCGGCTCGAAGGAAAGCCTGGTTGAGGAGGTCTTCCGGCGCCGGCTCGATGAACTCAATCGCCATCGCCTCGCCGCACTCGCAAGAATTTCTGCGGACCCGAACCATCGACTCGAAGATGTGCTCGAGGCATTCATCCGCCCGGCGCTGGAACAATCGATGGACAACGCCGGCGGCGCTGCGTTCGTGCGCGTACTCGCACGCGCCTACGCCGAGCACGACGAACGTCTGCGCAAGTTCCTCTCCGACAACTACGGCCACGTGCTGCGCGAGTTCGCCACCGCCTTCGCGCCGCTATTGCCGCATCTGGGCAAGGACGAGTTGTACTGGCGATTGGACATCGTCGCCGGCGCCCTCACCTATGCAATGGCCGACTTCGGCATGATCAAGCGCCGCGCCGCGACGTCCGAGGCGACGCACCGCGAACACACGGCGGAGCATCTGATCCGTTTTGCAGCCGCAGGGTTGAGAGCGCAGAGCTGAGGAATCGCAAGCCAGGCCCGGTGCGCGGTCACCTGCCGTTACCATTTTTCGCCATGAACAAAGACCATCTCTCAGGAGCCTCACCATGACCCCAACTCCTCTCCGTATCCACAAGGCGGCCGTGCTCGGCGCCGGTGTCATGGGCGCACAGATCGCCGCGCACCTTGCCAACGCGGGCGTCGAAACCCTGTTGTTTGACCTTGCCGCAAAGGACGGAGACAAGAACGGCATCGTGAGCAAGGCAATCGCCAATCTCGCCAAGCTGTCGCCGGCGCCGCTGGCCGAGAAGTCGCGGATCGCTGCGATCACCGCGGCGAACTATGACGACAACCTCGAAGCGCTGCGCGGTTGCGACCTTGTCATCGAGGCGATCGCCGAGCGCATGGACTGGAAGCTCGATCTTTACAAGAAGGTTGCGCCGTATCTCTCTGATTCTGCAGTTGTTGCCAGTAATACTTCAGGTCTCTCGATCAATGCCTTGGCCGAAGCGTTGCCGGCCAAATTGCGTCCGCGCTTCAGCGGCATCCACTTTTTCAATCCGCCGCGCTACATGCACCTGGTCGAGTTGATTCCGGATAGCCAGACCGATCTCAACGTGCTCGCGGGTCTGGAAGCGTTCCTTACGACGACGCTCGGCAAGGGCGTGGTCTACGCAAAGGACACCCCGAACTTCATCGGCAATCGAATCGGCGTGTTCTCGATCCTTGCCACGATGCATCACACCGCTGCGTTCAATCTAGGCTTTGATCTTGCTGACGCGCTGACCGGCCCGGCGATTGGCCGCCCGAAGAGCGCGACCTACCGTACTGCGGACGTGGTCGGCCTCGACACCATGGCGCACGTTATCAAGACGATGGCGGACACGCTGCCGAACGATCCGTGGCACGCACACTTCGCCGCGCCAGCATGGCTGTCCGCACTGATTGCCAAGGGCGCTCTCGGCCAGAAGACTGGCGCGGGTATTTATACCAAGCGCGGCAAGGACATTCTCGTACTCGATCTGGCCAAGCAGGATTACGCGCCTGCGGGCGCGAAACCGTCCGACGAGGTCGCGACGATCCTCGCCATCAAGAACCCCGCGGAGAAGTTCGCCAAGCTGCGTGCATCGAGCGATCCACAAGCGCAGTTCCTCTGGGCCGTGTTCCGCGATCTGTTCCATTACTCGGCGTATCACCTCGCCGATATCGCTGAAACCGCGCGCGAGGTGGACTTTGCGATCCGCTGGGGCTACGGCTGGAAGCTTGGGCCCTTCGAGACTTGGCAGGCAGCCGGCTGGGCCGACGTCGCAAAGTGGATCGCCGAAGACATCGCCGACGGCAAAACGATGAGCAGCGCGCCGCTGCCGGACTGGGTCGGCAAGATTGATGGCGTACATCACGCCGAAGGCTCGTATTGCCCGCGCACCGCGAAATACGAACCGCGTTCGAGCCATCCGGTCTATCAGCGCCAGCTGTTCCCGGATGCGCTGATCGGCGAGAAGTTCGACACCGGCACGA
>JBDTWV010000008.1:0-17213 GCA_040006495.1 Dokdonella sp. | reverse complement strand
GCCGACAGCAGCGATTCGACCCCGCCGAGGAACGCGATCGTGAAAGCACTCGGCAAGAGTTCATGAAGTCGCTCGATATCGAACGATGGCAGATGTGGCAGCGGCAATTCGCGCGGAATCGGGCCGAAGTGCGAAACGATGGTCTCCACCGGCAGCTTCAGCAGCACCGTTGCGATTGACGCGGCAGCGACCGCGATCAGGAATGCCGGCCAGTTCGGTCGCCACCGACGCAGTGCGAGCAGCAGGGCGAGCGTCGCGAATGCGAGCAACGCCGCCGCTGGATTGAGGCTGCCAATATGTTCCCCATACGTTTTCCAGCGCCCGAAGAAATCGGCCGGGACGCTGGCGATATCCAGCCCGAGCAGATCCTTGATCTGGCTGCTGAAGATGCTGACCGCAATGCCCGCGGTGAATCCGGTGATGACCGGCTGCGGCATGTACTTGACCAGTGTGCCCAGACGCAACAGGCCGCCCGCAATCAGCATCACACCAGCCATCAGCGTCGCTACGACCAAGCCGTCGTAACCGTATTGCGCGATCACCCCGAAAACCACAGGAATGAAGGCCGCCGTCGGTCCTCCGATCTGCACTCGCGAGCCGCCCAGCAGCGAGATCAGGAAACCGGCGACGATCGCGGTATGCAGGCCGACCGCGGGAGAGGCACCGGAAGCGATCGCCAATGCCATCGACAGCGGCAACGCGACAATTGCAACGGTCAGGCCGGCAAGCAGGTCCGCACGTAAATCGTCGACGCCATACCCCTGGCGCAACATGCTGACCAGCTTGGGCACGTACAGGTGCCACGCGCGGGGAGCGACTGAAGGCGTTGGCATGTGGTCTGGCCGGTAGCGTGGCACAAGCGGTTGATTGTACCTGCGCGCTCGCTACAGCTTGCGTCGCGGTGGCACCAGCAGATCACCGAACAGCAGACCCGCGACGATCGCGACCAGCAGCGTGATCAGGGTGATCGCGGTGTCGAAGCCCAGATGCGCGTCCCCCTCGAACACGAAACTCAGCGTGCGAAAGCCGACGCTGCCCGGCACCAGCAGAATAATGCCCGGTTCGCGCACCAGCGCGCCGGGGCGCTGCATGACGCGCGCGAACACGTTGCTGGCCGCGCCGATCACGAGGCCGCCGATAAACACCCCGAACGCGGGCGAGACATAGATGCCACCGATCTGCGCACACAAATAGCCGAGCACGACTGCCCCGACGACGACGGGAACATACCGGCGCGGGCTGCCGAACAGCACTGCGAACGCGAACCCGCCGGCAAGCACCGCGATCCATCCGGTCCAGGCCGGCACCGGAAGCGCCAGATCACCGAGCGGGATCCAGCCGAGAAACGAACAAACCTGAGTCGCCGCGACGGCACCGAACGTGAGCTTCAGCAGGGACGTGAGCGCGCCCATCATGCGTGCGGTGCCTGACATCAAATGCTGGCTCGACAATTCACGCACGGCGGTGGTCAAGGTCATGCCCGGAACCAGCACAATCAGACTGGCAAGCACGACCGAACGCACCGCCACCGGCACCACGAATGCCGCGATCGCGGTCGCGACCAAGGTCGCCAGCAACGCCGCCAGCGCCTCTGCGGCCGCGGCGATGTTCGGGCGCGAGCTGGCGAACAGCAAAAGGAGGCCGATCATCAAGCCAATCACGGTCGACGCCGCGACGCCAGCCCAATCGGTATGCAGCATCGTGGCGACGCTGCCGGCCGAAACGGCATAGCTGATCACCAACCACACGCGGTACGTGGACGAGTGCGGCGTGCGCCCGACCGCCCGCAAACGGCGACTGCCGGCGGCCAGGTCGAGGCGGCCATCGATGACCTGGTCGGCGATCTCGTCGACTTGGCACAGACGACTGAGATTCACCTCGCCGGGCGCCACGCGCACGACCTGGGTTACTTCTGCCAGTTCGTCCTCACACGTCAGGTCCGCGAACGACATCACGATCGAGGTCGGCGTCGACAACGCGTTGCAACTCAGCTGCAAGCGCTCGCTGACCAGATTGATCGCGTCTTCGAGGCGTGGCGCGGCGGTGCCGTACTCGTGCAGGCGCCGAGCCAGTTCGACGACGAAACCGATGCGCGTCTTCAACGAGGCGCTGGGGCGCTCGCCACTTGCGGGATCTTGCATGCTCATGGGCGCAATGATGCCGTGCTTTGCCCAGCCAACGCGACACAAAGATGCGCGCGTAAACCGGTCTGGCGCGTTTCCGATTCAGCGCCAGCCTGTTAGCCTTGCCGGATGACGTCGACCGCGATGCCATCGGCAGGGAATGCAACCATCGAACGTGCTGCGGACGGCGAGCGTGTCGTCGTGCGCGGCGATTGGACGCTGGCCCATGCAACCATGTTGGCGGACCGTGTCGCCACGCTGCGGCGCCAACTGTCCGCCGACGTGCGCGTCGACGCCGGCGGCATCGGCCGCGTCGACACCGCCGGGGCACGCCTGTTGCTCGATCTGGGTGGCACGAACGTGATCAGCGGACTTGACGCGGATCGTCGTGCACTGTTCGATGCAGTCGCGGCCATTCAGACGGTACCGGCCACGTCGCTCCTGCGTGACACCGGATTGGTCGCCCTGCTCGCGCGCACCGGCGCGGCGACCGAACAGATCGCACGTGACGGCTGGCAGTTGCTTGGCTTCATTGGCCTGGTCCTGGCCACCTTGGCACGTTGTCTATTCGACCCACGGCGCTGGCGGGTCACTTCGCTCATGTTCCACCTCGAACAGACCGGGCTCGACGCGGTGCCGATCGTGGTCCTGCTGAACTTCCTGGTCGGCGCGGTCGTCGCGTTCCTCGGCGCGACCGTGCTCAAGGACTTCGGCGCGAGCATCTTCACGGTCGAACTGATCGGCTATTCGTTCCTGCGCGAATTCGGCGTGCTACTGACCGCGATCATGGTCGCCGGGCGTTCCGGCAGCGCATTCACCGCGCAGATCGGCTCGATGAAGTCACGTGAGGAAATCGACGCGATCCGCACCCTCGGCCTCGACCCGATCGAGGTCCTGGTGCTGCCACGCGTTCTCGCGCTGCTGATCGCGATGCCGCTGCTGACCTTCCTCGCGATGCTTGCCGGCATCGTCGGCGGTGCGGCAGTGTGTGCACTATCCCTCGACATCTCACCGACAATGTTCATCACGCGCTTCCATGATTTGGGGGCCGTTCGACATTTTTGGGTCGGCATGAGCAAGGCACCGCTGTTCGCGTTCTTGATCGCGGCGATTGGTTGCCTGGAAGGCTTCAAGGTATCCGGCAGCGCCGAATCTGTCGGCAGCCATACGACATCGAGTGTGGTGCAGGCGATCTTCGTCGCGATCCTGGTCGACGCGCTCGCTGCGATCTTCTACATGGAGATCGGCATATGACGGAACGCGACAAGGTCATCGAAGTGCGCGACCTGCACAACCAGTTCGGAAGCCAGGTCGTGCACGATCATCTCGACCTCGACGTGTATCGCGGCGAGATCCTCGGCGTGGTCGGCGGCTCTGGCAGCGGCAAGTCCGTGTTGCTGCGCTCGATCATCGGCCTCAACCGGCCGGCCGCCGGCAGCATCAAATTGTTCGGCGAGGAAATGGGTCGCATTTCCGACAAGCGCCGCTCCGAGATCGAACAACGCTGCGGCGTGCTGTTCCAGAACGGTGCGCTGTTCTCGTCGCTGTCGGTTGCCGACAATGTGATGGTGTCGATGCGCGAGCACTTCGATCTGCCACAGGCGCTGATGGATCGACTCGCGGCATTGAAAATCGGCTTGGCCGGGCTACCCGCCGAGGCCGGCACGAAGTTTCCATCGCAGCTGTCCGGCGGCATGATCAAGCGTGCCGCGCTGGCGCGCTCGCTGGCCCTCGATCCGGATATCCTGTTCCTCGACGAACCCACCGCCGGACTCGATCCGATCGGCGCTGCCGCGTTCGACCAGTTGATCCTGACCTTGCGCGAAAGCCTCGGCCTGACCGTGTTCCTGATCACCCACGATCTGGACACGCTGTACACGATCTGCGACCGCGTCGCGGTGATTTCGCAAAAACGCGTACTGGTCGCCGATACGCTTGAGCGCGTCGAGAACTACGATGACACTTGGGTGCGCGACTACTTCCAAGGGCCACGCGGACGCGCGGCGGAAGGCGCGGCAATCCGTCTTCAACGAAGCAAGAACACCGCGGCTGCAGCCGCCCCGACGACAGCGAAACCCTGACCCATGGAAACACGCGCGCATCACGTTCTCATCGGCGCCTTCACGATCGTCGTGTTCCTGGTCGCGCTCGGCTTCGTGCTGTGGATATCGAAATCAGGAGTCGATCAACACTTCAACGATTACGACATCGTGTTCACTGAGGCGGTGACCGGCCTGTCGACTGGCGGCGTCGTCCAATACAACGGCATCAAGGTCGGCGAGGTTTCACAACTGCATCTCGCTCCTGACGACCCGCGCAAGGTGATCGCACGCGTGCGCCTGGATGCGAGTGCGCCGATCAAGCAGGACACGCGTGCCAAACTCGCGCTGCAAGGTGTCACCGGGCTCGCGTTGATCCAGCTTTCTGGCGGCACTCCCGGCAGCCCGGCCCTGTTGCCAACACCCGAGCATCCGGTGCCGGTGATCCGCGCCGAGGAATCGGCGTTGTCCAAACTGCTCGCGTCGGGTTCCGACATCTTCCTCAGCGCGAACGACGTGCTGCTGCGCATGAACGACATTCTTTCCGACGACAACGTCAAGCACATCTCGACCATGCTCCGGAACATGGATGAACTCAGCGGCACGCTCGCCAATCAGCGTGACGACTTCGGCACCGCGTTGCGCCAGTTGGCCGAAGCGACCACGGAGATGAAGAGGACCATGCTCGCGGTCACCGCCACCGCGAATTCGGCCAATGCGCTGGTCCGCGACGACGCGCGCGCAACGTTGAAATCGACACAAAAGGCGCTCGACGCGGTTGACAAGATGGCCAACTCCGCCGACGCGTTGCTCAACGACAACCGCGCGGCGATCAGCAATTTCAGCAACCAGGGCTTGCGCCAGATCGGTCCCACCGTACTCGAACTGCGTGAAACGCTGCGCTCGCTGAAGCAACTCAGCGACAAGCTCGGTGCATCTGACAGCCTGCTGCTCGGCCGCGATCAGCCCAAGGAGTTCCAGCCGAAATGAACCTCGCCCACCGCCTGTCCATCGCCTGCGTCGCGCTTTCGACGTTGCTCGTCGCCAGCTGCTCGTCGCTGCTCAACGTGCAGCGCCAACCATTTACCACGTACTCACCGAGCGTTGGCGCCGCGGCCACGACGCCGGTCGGCGCGCGAGTCGACTGGCAATTGATCATCGAGACGCCGCTGTCCAGCGCGACCCTCGACACCGCACGCATGCTGGTGATGCCGACACCGGGCGTGCTGGAGGTGTTCCCTGGCGCGCGCTGGCGCGACACCACCCCCGCCTTATTGCGCAGTCTCGTCGTGCAAGGCTTCGAGAATACCGGCCACATCGTCGGTATCGGCAGCACGCAATCGGGACTTCGAGCCGACTATGCGCTGGCGATTGATCTGCGCGACTTCCAGCTCGAAATCCACGCGGGCGCGGGGCAGGCAGCAGTGCGTTTCCAGGCCAGCCTGCTCAACTACACCAGCAACCGCGTGCTGGCCACGCAATCGTTCACGGCACAGGCACCCGCAACGGGCACGGATGCCGCGAGCGCATTCGTGGCGTTCGAAACCGCACTGAACACGGTCATCCCGCAATTGGTCGAATGGACGTTCCGTGAGGGGAATGCGGCGCACGGCAAGGCAGCGCCCGCAAACTGATTCCCGTCGGTGCGTGCAGCGGCGACAATGCCCCACTGCGCGCGAAGGATCGCGCCGGTGTTCCGCCTCCTCGCCTGATCGCCCATGACCGACGTCGAAATCCGCAATCCGCACAACCACCTGCAGAGCCAGCTCGCGCGGGTCAGCGACCTGCTGATTCAGCAGCATGTCGCCCTTGAACGCGCAGAGCGCCAGGGCGACGACACTGACGAGGCCATCGGGCGTACGGCCCACCTGCAATCCGTCGCTCAATTGCAGGCTGAAGTCGACCGCCTGCATCCGGCCGACATCGCGCACATCCTCGAAGCGTTGCCGACCGAGGACCGTTTGGCGGTCTGGAATCTGGTCAAGGCCGATCGCGATGGCGAGATCCTGCTCGAAGTATCCGACGCGGTCCGTGAGTCGCTGCTCGCCGACATGGATCGCCCCGAACTGCTCGCGGCAGCGGAGCAACTGGACGCTGACGAGCTCGCCGATCTCGCCGACGATCTGCCGGATGGTCTGCTGCAAGAACTCATGCATCGCCTCAATCATGACCAGCGCGAGCGCGTGCAATCGGCGATGTCGTGGGCGGATGATCAGGTCGGCGCGCTGATGGATTTCGACATGGTGACGCTGCGCGAGGACGTCACCCTCGAAACCGTGCTGCGTTACCTGCGCCGCCTGAAGGAATTGCCCGAACACACGGACAAGCTGTTCGTGGTCAACCACGATACCGTGCTGACCGGCGTGCTGCCGATCCGCTGGCTGCTGGTCAACGACCCCGCGCGCGAAGTCAGTGAGGTCATGGCGGCCGACGCAAACACCTTCCATCCCGATGACGATGTCGCGGAAGTCGCGCAGGCGTTCGAGCGGTATGACCTGGTCACCGCGCCGGTGGTCGATCGCGAAGGGCGTTTGATCGGACGCTTGACCATCGACGCGATGGTCGACGTGATCCGCGAGGAGAGTGACGCGGAAGTACGCGAGCGCTTCGGTCTGCGCGAGGATGAGGATATTTTCGCCTCGGTGTGGAAGTCACTGCGCAACCGCTGGGCATGGCTGGCGATCAACCTGGTCACTGCCTTCATCGCGTCGCGCGTGATTGGCGTATTCGCCGACTCGATCCACCAATTGGTCGCGCTGGCGACCCTGATGCCGATCGTCGCCGGCATCGGCGGCAACTCCGGCAACCAGACCATCACAATGATCGTGCGTGCTTTCGCACTCGACCAGGTCAGCCCTGCCAACGCCAAGCGGCTGGTGCGCAAGGAACTCGGGGTCGCCCTGCTCAACGGGCTGATCTGGGGCAGTGTGATCGGCGTGGTGGCGTGGTTGCTCTACGATAATCCCGCGCTCGGCCTCGTGATGACCACTGCGATGGTATTGAACCTGCTGCTCGCCGCGCTGATGGGCGTGTTGATTCCGATGACCCTGCTCAAACTCGGACGCGACCCGGCGATGGGCTCCAGCGTGATGATCACCGCACTGACCGACAGCGGCGGCTTTTTTATCTTTCTCGGTCTGGCGACGCTGTTCCTGATTTGAGGCGCGCCTCCGGCTGCACCGTCACAACCAATCAGCCATTGACCGGATAGCGCGGCGCGGCGTCCAGCGTTGCCGCACAGACTTCGGCCAGATCAAGCAGGCGCAAATCCGCACCCGGCGTGCCGACCAGCTGCAGTCCGACCGGCATCCCGTTGGGCAATGTGCCCATCGGCAGACTGATCGCCGGACACCCGGCGAGGCTGGCAAAACTGGTCAGATCCGCATCGCTGGCGCGCTCGCCCTCACTCAACGGATATGCACCGTTTGACACCGTCGGCAACACCAGAACGTCGATTTCGCTGAACACGCGTCGCGCTTTGAGCACAGCCTCATCGAGCACGCGGTCAGCGCTAGCGTAATCGACTGCGGATTTCGACTTCGCGTAATCGAGCATCGAGCGCAGGTGCGGAGATAGCGGATGCCGGACATCCGCGATGTCCGCCGCAAGCTCAGCGGCGAGTTCACTCTCCATGACCAGCAATGCGGCACGCCGCGTGCGCGCGAAATCGTGGTCCGAGAAATCGACATGGACGCGATGGCCCAGCGCGTTGGCGATGTGCGCGATTGCGGATTCAAAAACCGCGCGCACTTCGGGCGATACGCCGAGCGCATCGAGATCGGCTGGCACGCCACTGCGCAGACGGCCCGGTTCCCAATCTGGAATCGCGAGTGGCACGCGGCGACGACGCGAGCGCGGATCAGTCGGATCGTGCGCACCGAGCACCCGCACCACGACAGCCAGATCCTCGACCGAGCGCGCGAGCACGCCAACGCAATCGAGGCGACGCGCAGCACGCACCATGCCACGCGTCGAAATCTCGCCGTGCGTCGGTTTCAATGCATAGATGCCGCAATGACTGGCCGGAATCCGCACCGAGCCAAGCGTGTCGCTGCCGAGCGCAAAGCTCGCCAATCCCGCCGCGACGGCCACCGCCGAACCACCGGATGAACCGCCCGCGGTAAACCCGGCGCGGAAGGGATTTTGCACCGCACCGTAATGCGGATTCGCACTGAACGTACCAAACGCGCCTTCATCGAGGTTGGTCTTGCCGAGGATCACCGCGCCCGCGGCGCGGATGCGCGCAACCGCTGTCGCATCGGTCGTCGCGATACGTTCGCGCCGTCCCGGCAAGCCGTCAGTGGTGGGCAAACCGGCGACATCGAAATTGTCCTTGACCGCGACTGACAAGCCGTCGAGGCGACCGATCATGCGCCCCTCGCGGCGCCGTGCGTCGCTGGCCACCGCTTGCGCATCGGCGCTTTCGTCAAGGGCCAGAAACGCGTTGAGACGAGGATTGTCGCGCCCGATTGCGCTGCGATAGGTCGTGGTCAGACGCGCACTGTCGATGCGACCACTGGCCAGCCAATGCAGCTGCTGGAACGCCGTTGCACCGCGCAAATCATTGTCGTGGGCCAAATCAGTCATCAGTCGTGCGTCCCTGAGTGGACCCCGATTATGCCTGCCACAAGGCGTCCTGCGCGTGTTTGCACGGTTTTCGACCAGCGCCATCAGGCGGTCGCGGCGGCGTGCGCATTGCCGCGTTCGCCATGAAACCGGACAATCGTTCACCCCACCTGGCGGCAGAGCGAACCTGACCATGAGCGAACGCGAATTTATGGAATACGACGTCGTCACGGTCGGCGCGGGACCGGCTGGTCTGGCCTTCGCAATTCGACTCAAACAGATCAAGCCGGAACTAAGCGTCTGCGTAATCGAGAAGGCATCGGCGGTAGGTGCACAAATCCTGTCCGGCGCAGTCATCGAGCCGGAACCGCTCAACGAACTTCTGCCGGAATGGGGCGCGAACCCGCCGCCGATCTGCGTGCCGGTCACGAATGACGAGTTCTGGTTCCTGCGCGATGCAACGCGCGCGACGAAGTCGCCGATCACGCCGCCGCAGATGCACAACCACGGCAACTTCATCGTCTCGCTCGGCGCGCTGTGCGCGTGGCTGGCACCGCAAGCCGAAGCGCTCGGCGTCGAGATCTACCCGGGCTTCGCCGCGTCCGAACCCTTGTTCGACGACCACGGCGCGGTCTGCGGCGTGCGCATCGGCGACATGGGCGTGGCCAAGGACGGTTCACACAAGGCTGGCTACACGCAAGGCATCGACATCAAGGCGAAGACGACCGTGCTCGCTGAAGGTTGCCGTGGCAGCGTTAGCAAGGTGCTGATCGCCAAATACGCGCTCGACGAGGACAGCGATCCGCAAACCTACGGTATCGGCCTCAAGGAACTGTGGCAGTTGCCACCGGGCCGCGTCGAACCCGGCAAGGTCATGCACACGCTCGGCTGGCCACTCAATACAGCGACCTACGGCGGCAGTTTCATCTACCAGCTCGACAAGGATCGCATCGCGATTGGTTTCGTCGCCGGCCTCGACTACGCCGATCCGCTGTTCCGGCCGTGGGAAGCGTTCCAGCAACTGAAGAACCACGCATTGATCAAGCCGCTGCTCGAAGGCGGCACGATCGTTTCGGCCGGCGCGCGCGCCCTGATCGAAGGCGGTTATCAATCATTGCCCAAGGTCGAAATGCCGGGCGCGCTGCTGATCGGCGACTCGGCGGGCCTGATGAACGTGCCGAAGATCAAGGGCACGCATCAGGCGATCCGCTCCGGCATGCTCGCCGCCGAGCACATCGCCGCGACCGGCGCCGCGACCGGCTACGACGCGAAGCTGCGCGCGTCGCCGGTAATGGCGGAACTGAAGAAGGTGCGCAATATTCGCCCCGGGTTCAACAAGGGCCTGTGGATTGGCCTCGCCAATGCAGGCTGGGAAACCGTCACGGCCGGACTCTCGCCGTGGACCTTGAAGAATCACGCCGACTGGTCCTCGCTCGACAAGCTCGACGCCGCGACGGCAGCGACCCATCCGGGCCCGAATGCGAATTCGCCTCAGCAACCGGCGTACGTCGAGCGCAGCTTGCCGCCGCGCGATCGCCTCGCCGGCGTCTACTTCGCAACGACCGAATACGATGAGGACCAGCCGATCCATCTGCACGTTGCCGATCCGACAATCTGCGTCACCCGTTGCGCCGAGGAATACGGCAATCCCTGCACGCGTTTCTGCCCGGCCGGTGTTTACGAGATCGTCGCGGACAGCGCCGGCAAACGCCTGCAGATCAACGCCGCAAATTGCGTCCACTGCAAGACATGCGACATCAAGGACCCGTACCAGATCATCACCTGGGTCACACCGGAGGGCGGTAGCGGGCCAAACTACCAGAACTTGTAAAGTGCACGCATCGGGCGTTTCTACTCAACGCTCATGGCAACGTTGGCCGTGATCCGGCGAGCGCCAGAAGTAGTGGAACATTTTCATGGAAAGCCGGTTGTAGCTCTCCGCAAATTGCCTCTGGCCTGTATTCACAGTTCACCCGACCGAAGTCCATTCGGTTATCTCCCTACCCCGGTCCCGATGTGACGCCCGCTTGACCCGGATCAGGTCGCCGTCAGGGCACGCGGTGCAAAATAGCGCGGCGCGTCGGTTACAACCCGCCAGGGGAGTTGCACGACGGCCTCCCTCACACACTTCATAGCGCCATGATTCCTGCCACCGTCCTTGATGAGCCTGCCATCGCACGCCTCGTCGACCGTTTCTACGACAAGGTCCGCATCGATCCGCTGCTCGGCCCGGTATTCAATCGGGCGGTGCATGACTGGATCGAGCACAAGCGACTGCTGACGTCTTTCTGGGCATCGGTGATCCTGCGCGCCGGCAGCTACCGCGGCAATCCCATGTCGGCGCACCGACCGCACGTGATCGGTCGCGAACACTTCACACGCTGGCTTGCACTGTGGGATGAAACCACCCGAGAGATCCTCGATACAGACTCGGCAGCGATCATGATGGAACATGCCGAACGCATCGGTCGCGGTTTGCAACTCGGGCTTGGCTTGCACGACCGGCCCGGCGCGCAACCGCTGGGCATCCCGCTGGTCGGCATCTGCACTCGTTAACGATGCCGACTAACGGTGGTCACGTGGATGCCTGTCGCGCCGCTGACAGCGATTGCAGATACGTCAGGTAGAGCCGCACGTCGAATTCAAGCTGGTGATAGTCCGGCGTCATGTGCATGCACAACTGATAGAACGCCTTGTTGTGCTCGCGCTCCTTCAGGTGGGCCAATTCATGCACGACGATCATTTTCAGGAACTCGGGTGGCGCATCGCGGAACACGCTGGCGATGCGGATCTCGCGATTGGACTTGAGCCGACCACCCTGCACGCGTGATACCGTCGTGTGCGTGCCGAGCGCGCGGCCCACGGCCTGCAACTTGCCGTCGAAGATCACCTTGTTGAGCGGCTCGGCCTTGCGCATGTAGCGGTCTTTCAGCCCTACGGTGTAATCGAACAACGCGCGATCGGTGCGCACGGCGTGGGCCTGCGGGTATTTGTCCTGCAACAGCGCGCCGAGGCGATCGCCTTCCAGCAGCTCACGCACCTGCGTACAGACGTGTTCGGGGTAACCGCCCAGATAGGTCAGGGAATTCATCCGCCAAGCGTACCCGGCCTGGCGCGGCGACGGTATTGAAACGTGCGCAGCATGCCTGCACGATGCGCTGCCACGTTCTGCGATCACGCTTCTCCATGACCCACATAGCGCTTGTTACCACGGCCGACGCCCGTACTCTCGATGACGATCTTGCACCGCTTGCCGATGCGTTGCGCGCATGCGCTGCCGAGGTGTCGATCGTCGACTGGGACGCTACCGGTGCGGACTGGTCCCGTTTCGATATCGCACTACTGCGATCGCCCTGGGACTACGCACAGCGCACAGCGGAATTCCTCATGTGGGCAGCGCATGCGCACGCGGTAACTCGGCTGCTCAACCCACTCGATCTGGTGCGCTGGAACATCGACAAGCACTATCTCGCCGAGCTCGCCGCGCACGGCGTCGCGATCGTGCCGAGCCGGTTCCTGGAACCCGACGACGAGGCCGGTGCCGCCATTGATGCATTCCTTAACGAGCATCCCGATGCGATGGAATTCGTGCTCAAGCCGGCAGTCGGCGCCGGTTCGCGCGACGCGCAGCGCCATGCGCGTACCGCACGCGACGCAGCCGTCACCCACGCGCGTCGACTGCTCGGCGAACAGCGCAGCGTCGTCCTGCAGCCGTATCTCGAGCGCGTCGACGAGGTTGGCGAAACCGCGCTGATCTTCTTCGATGGGCAGTTCAGCCATGCGATCCGCAAAGGTGCGCTGCTCAAGCCGCGGTCGGAGTCGACGTCAGCACTGTTCGCGCCGGAACACATCACGGCGCGCACGCCGGATGCTGGCGAACTCGCGCTCGCGCAACAGACACTCGCAGCGATCGCTGCGCAATTTCGCGGACAGCCCCACGAAGGCCCGCCGCTATACGCGCGCATCGATCTGATCCGCGACGAAGCGGGTGCGCCGCGATTGCTCGAACTGGAACTGACTGAGCCCTCCCTGTTTTTCACGCATGCCGCCGGATCGGCCGAACGATTCGCACGCGCCCTGCTCGCACGCGCGTCAACAGCAGTGGTCACGGATTGACCATCTCTCTTGACACACTCGCTGCGCGGCCGTTTGCGATGTCCATACCGAAGTTGTCCACAGACCTGTCCACATTCGCTGTGGATAACAGCACGCGCGTACTTCGTCCTCTCATTCGGCTGTCATCGACGGCGCCACTCAGCATTCGCTGAGATCATATTGACGCCAACGTACACACCCGCTGCGACGATCCGCGTTGACAACTATCGGGTGATCGCCACGCCTTGCGACACACCATTTTCCCCTGCAGCGATGCGCGAGGAGCAGTCGCCGCCGCGTCCTCCTTGCGGCCGGTTCTGAACAATCCAAGCAGTACGCTCGGCGCGGCTGCAAAGTCCTCTGCGTTTCCTGTCAGAAACCTGACGAAAATGCGGGTCGCAATTTCTTTCCGTCTGACGCAGGAGCCTACAAGTCCGCACACAGGAGTAGTCCACTCATTCCAAAGTAGGAAAAATGTAAAGAAAATAAGCTAGGCTAGAGACGAAGCTGGGACGCTTCGGGTTTGGGGACCCCAGGGGTGATCAACGCACAGCCGATGGACTGTGTTGATCGGCTCAATGGCCCGGGAGTGTGGCCTTACGTGGTTTCCATCGAGGACTACTCATGCGCAACGGAAAGATCTACGCGATCGTGTTGACCATCGCGGCCGCCTTCAGCTCTTTTGCCTCCGCCCAATCGCTCGCCCCTTCGCTCGAAAACCAGGAACTCTCTTCCACCGCGACGCCCGATGCGGAACACGAGGCGTTGATCGCAATGCCCGCGGCATCGTCAGGCAGTTGCGGCGTGGAGCGCTGGTCGGTCAAGACCGGTACCGATCCAGACGCCGGGCTGGTTGACCTCAACACCCCGGTCATCCAGACCGTCAGTTATCTCCGTTCGCTGACGGCGCCGGCGACGCCACCCGCCAATTCGCGCGTGCAGCCGCCCGAGACCACGATGTTCGTGATCGACGCAACGCTGGTCGAATACAAGCTCGAGAACGACTCGGACTATCACCTGGTCATCAAGGATGCCGCAGGAAACACGATGATCGCTGAGGTCCCGGATCCCGCCTGCGTCGGTGCCGGCAGCCCGTTCACCTCGTACATCACGACCGCACGCCAGCAATTCGACGCGCAGTACACCGCCACGACGAGTTTCCAGACCGCGAACATCCCGGTACAGGTCACCGGCGTCGGCTTCTTCGATTTCATGCATGGCCAGACCGGTGTAGCGCCGAACGGGATCGAGCTCCATCCGGTTCTCGACATCCGCTTCAATCCGTCTTCCGGTGGCGCGGATTTTGCGCTGTCGGCGTCGCCGGCCAGCGTGAGCGTGACCCAAGGCGGCAATGGTTCCAGCGCGTTGACCGTGACGCCGTCAGGCGGCTTCACCGGCAGCGTCAACCTGACCGCCTCGGGCCTGCCATCCGGCGTGACCGCTGCGTTCAATCCGGTCAGCACGACCGGCACCAGCGCACTGACATTGACGGCCGGCAGCACGGCCACGACGGGATCCGCAACGGTGACCGTGACGGGAACGTCCGGTACACACAGTCACGCAACGACAATCAACCTGACGGTCACTCCCACGGGGGGCAATGGCGGCCAAATCGCCACCTATAACGCCGCGTTGAAGGTGCCCGCGTGTGCAACAACCGGTCCTTCTTGCGATTCCGGCCCGACCCTGCTGCTCGGACGCGGCACGATGTCCGGTGGTAGCGAGCCGAACCACCCGAACACGATCAACAACTCGTGCGCGGACGGCACTTCGGGAACCTTCCACTCCGACGAATCCAACGACCGCATCGCCATCGCTTCAACCGATGGCGGCCCGTTGACCGCCGGCAAGACCGCGAAGGTCACCGCGACCGTATGGGCCTACGACAACACGTCGGATGCACTGGACCTGTACTCCGCTGCGGATGCCAACAATCCGACGTGGGTGTTCCTCAATACGATCACGCCTGCGGCGGCCGGTGCGCAGACCTTGTCGACGACGTTTACGCTGCCGAGCGGCGGCCTGCAGGCGGTGCGTGCGCACTTCCGCTACCAGGGCAGCGCGTCGTCCTGCAGCACAGGTTCGTACGACGATGCCGATGACCTCGTCTTCGCGGTCGCGTCCGGCGCGCCCACGCCCGATTTCTCGCTGACTGATTCACCGGCTTCGGCGTCGATGACTCAGGGCGCGAGCGCTACCAGCACGCTTACGGTCGGCAGCCTGAACGGATTCAGCGCGGCGACGACGTTCAGCGCCTCCGGCCTTCCGAGCGGAGTGACCGCTTCGTTCTCGCCGATTGCGGTCACACCCGCATCGGGCGGCAGCGCGACGTCTATGCTGACACTTGCTGCGACTTCGACCGCGACGGTTGGTCCGGCGACAGTGAGGATCACCGGCACCTCGGGCAGCATTTCGCACTCGACCACGCTCAGCCTGACGGTCAACGCCGTGACCCATCCCGACTATTCATTGTCGGCATCGCCTGCCAGCCTCAGCCTGACCCAAGGCAAGAGCAGCGCCAGCACGCGCAGCGTCGCGCCGGTCGGCGGGTTCAGCGGCAGCGTCAATCTCGCTGCGTCCGGTCTGCCGAGCGGCGTGACCGCCTCGTTCAACCCGGCCAGCACGGCGGGGACCAGCGTGCTGACACTGACGGCGAGCGCCGGGGCCACGCCCGGTCCGACGACCGTGACGGTGACCGGCACCTCGGGTTCGCTGAGCCACACGACGACGATCAGCCTGACGGTCATCGCAGCAGTCCAGCCGGATTACTCGTTGGCGGCCTCGCCGTCCAGCTTCGGCGTGACTCAGGGCGGCAGCAGCACTAGTACGATCAGCATCGTGCCGGTGGGCGGATTCAGCGGCAGCGTCGGCTTGACGGCATCGGGTTTGCCGAGCGGAGTGACCGCCTCGTTCAACCCTGCGAGCACGACGGGCACCAGCGTGCTGACCCTGGCCGCGAGCGCGGCGGCCACGACCGGTCCGGCGACCGTGACGGTGACCGGCACCTCCGGTTCGCTCAGTCACACGACGATGATCAGTCTGACCGTCAATGCAGGCGGCGGCACGCCGCAGCAACTGTTCGGCAATCCGGGTTTCGAGACCGGCGTCGCCTCGCCGTGGTCGATCAGCTCGGGCGCGCTATGCAGCAACAGCAGTTGCAGCGGCGAAACCGCTCACGGCGGATCATGGTTCGCGTGGCTCGACGGCTACGGCAGCGCGCACACCGATACCCTGTCGCAGCAGATCGCGATTCCGGCTGGCAAGACTTCGGCCTTGATGTCGTTCTATCTGCATATCGACACCGCGGAGACCTCGGCGACGAGTGCGTACGACAAGCTGACCGTACAGTTGCTCAACAGCAGCGGCACGCTGCTCAAGACGCTTGCAACGTACTCGAATCTCAATGCCAATTCGGGTTACGCCGTGCGCACGTTCGACCTGAGCGCGTACATCGGCCAGACGGTGGCGATCAAGTTCACCGGAACCGAGGACAGCTCGCTGCAAACCTCGTTTGTGCTCGATGACCTCACCCTGACCTTGCAGTAGACGGAATAGGGTTTTTGCAAGAACTGCCCGGCGCCCAAGTGCGGCGCCGGGCCTCAGCCGTACGCACGCTACGAACGACAGGCATGGGCAGTTGCGACTCGAACTCGCCGAACGCTGGCCGGATTTAGGCCACTCCGGTTAGACGGCGCGCTCCGCGTGCGCTGCGCTCGCACGGATTCCTGCGTGAACGCTGCGAATTCGACGTGCGTGGTCATCGACTAATCACCCCAGGGTGACCGCGTTGGGCCAAAGGCACCTGCGTACTGCCCTGCAAATTTCGCGTAAGCCCTTCCGCTACAGCAGTGGACCAAACGGTCTTCGCACTTCCGTTCCGCCGCAGATCCGCGCCTCGCGCACGTTTCCGCTAAAATCGTCCTTCTTTGCGCCGGCTGGCCACGGTCGCGCGGTTTCTGCAGCGAGGATCAAGCATCAATGAAGATTCTGGTAGGTTACAAGCGCGTCGTTGACTACAACGTGCGCATCCAGGTCAAGCCGGACGGCTCCGGCGTCGTCACCGACGGCGTCAAACTGTCCGCCAATCCGTTTGACGACATCGCGCTGGAAGAAGCGCTGCGCCTGCGCGAAAAAGGCGTCGCCACCGAAGTCGTGATCGTGACGATCGGTCCGGCCGACGCACAGGCGCATATCCGCAATGGCCTCGCGATGGGTGCGAACCGCGCAATCCATGTCGTGACCACCGATGCGATCCAGCCGCTGACCGCCGCGCGTGCACTGCTCAAGCTGATCGAGAAGGAACAGCCCGGCATCGTGCTGCTCGGCAAGCAGGCGATCGACGACGACTGCAACCAGACCGGGCAGATGCTGGCCGCGCTGGCCGACCTGC